>JBBJNO010000115.1:0-7823 GCA_037720875.1 Luteimonas sp.
CCCCCAACCCCCCGCCCCTCTTCTTCCTACTCGGGCTCGCCGCGCTACTGGTCGGCCTGGCCCGCCCGAGCGCCGTGATCGCCGTCCCGCGCGACCAGTCGTCGGTGGTGCTGGTGCTGGATGGTCCGGTGTCGATCCAGGGCACGATCTTCGGATTTGTCTTTATCCGCAGCCCGGGCAACACCTTGAATGCCGTCAGCGGCAGCGCCAGCGCAGGCGCCTGTCCCTCCAATTGCATGTTGACGGTGAATGCTGGCGCCGCGATTTATGGGGCAATGGTCCTGCAAGGCCAGATGAAGGCCAACGGCAGCTCCGCCGTCATCTTCGATGCCACTGTGCTTGGAAACATCTCGAAAACCCTGACCCCGAAGTTCGCCACCTTGCCGGGTGCGTGGAACGATCAGGCGTCTTACTGAGGCTGCAATCATGATCACTCTTCATCGCCATTCCGCAGCAACCCGCGGCTTCAGCCTGATTGAAGTCCTGATTGCGGTTGTGGTGCTCGCGACCGGATTGCTGGCGCTGGCAGCGTTGCAGGGCAGCCTGACCCGCGCCTCGTCCGAGGCCAAGGTGCGTAGCCGCGTGGCCGCGCTGCTGACCGCGCGCATGGATCAGGTGCGCGCAGGGACATACAACGGCGCGATTGCATCCACGGATACGTGTCTGGCAACGTCGGCAGACAACTGGGTGCCGGCCACGATCTGTACCGAAAACGGACTGGGGGCGTTGAGCGCCACACAAACGGTACAGTCGTGGTCCAGTGCGGTCGGCGGAAGTTTTACGGCGGCGGCGCCAGCCAACTCGGAATTGCCCCAGTTCAAACGGGTCATCGTGAGTGCCAACTGGACCGATGCCAGTGGCGGCGATCATCGTCTGGCGATGACGACCGACTTGAGCGAGCTCACATTGAAAGGTGACCTCATCCCGCCACCGGAGGAAAGCAGCGCCGGCACCAAGGGGCCGACTGTGCGCACCCTGGCACCGTCGAACGTCATCCCGATCGGAATCGGGACCAACACCGATACCGCCGCCACCAACCCGCGCCCGACGCTCGGCAAAAGCCTGCCCGCGACCACCTTCAATGTTCTGACGTACCAGGGCAGTGGCGGCGGTGTTCAGATCCAGCAACGCGTGGAGACGTCCGTCGTCGAATGCATGTGCAAGAACGGCCCACAGGGCACCGCCAATCTGACCGGAATCTTTGCCATTGCCAAGTACCGTCCCACCTACTGGGATGGCAATCGGTATATCGCACGGGAGGCCATGACGGGGGCGCCGGCAGCCGGGCCATTTGTGGCTGCCAATGTCAACCCGAACGACCACCAGAGCCGCCTGTGCACCGAGTGCTGCCGCGACCAGCACGACACGACTGCAGATACCGTCAAGTACGACAATCTGAGTGCCGATTACGCCAAATATCACATCAGTACCTCGCCGGTCGGTAACGGCCAGAACCAATCGTACGCGGTCACGCCTGTCCGCAATACTGCAGGGGTGTGGCAGCAGGCGGGAGCCAACGATCAATACATCCAGGCCTGCCGTCTGATCCGGGTGGATGGTTTCTGGCAGGTGGCCACCGCCCTTGAATCCAAGCATATGGGCCTGCTGGCTACCACACCGCGCAACGAACAAACCAGTCAGCAGCCCGACCCCGGCGCAGCCTCGGTCTATGAAGACTTCGTGCTCAGCTATCTCAGCAGCAAGGTGGGCAACGCCGTCAACAGCACGTCCCTGCCTGATGCCAATGCTCTCTACAACACATTCGGGCTCAACGAAGACACGCTGACCACGCTCGGCAGCAGGAAGCATTACCTGCATGGCCGCGGCCTGTACATCGACCATCTCGAGCAGGCCGCCATCACTGCCATCAAGGATGCCTACGACGGCTGCACCAATATCGACAAGACCCAATGTGCGCTCAAGCACATTCCGTTCAATACGATCAATGTGACCGAGCTGGCGAACTGGGATGAGACCAATCCTGTCGTGCTTACCGTATCAAACGGGTCGGTACCTGATCAAGGCGATCCGATCCGGGGTGTCGTCGATACGATCGGTAACGGCACCGCAAGCGCCGTAGCAACCATGGGCCTGTCCAATTCCGCTGTCGCAGCCTCCCTTGCGATCAATCCAGCCGAAGAAGTCGTGGCCAATCAGCAGACCGGCGATCAGGAGTTCAGGGTGGTGAGTAGTCTCCAGACCTCACGCTTCGACGTCCTTCTCACTGGGCTTGGCCAGACTAGCGATTTGAGCACCAGCAATGATCCGGGCGTCCGCTGGGGAGTCCAGACGGCGTCCGGACGCTGCTCGTCGACGTTGTCCCGGTCCGATACCGATCCTAACGACTACAACTGCCGGACCACCCAGCTGCCGGTGCTGCCCGTCTTCATCGACGTGACCGATTACAACCAGGTGTTGGAGAAGGATGCGCGCAACCCCTGCGGCACGGGCACGGTGCGCCAGCCGTACCTGCAGTGCTATCGGGTGTCGAGTGTCACGGTGCCCAGCGGGACGTCGTCAACAACGGCCGTCACCAATCCCAAGGCCAAGAACGAAAGCAGCCGGGTCAGCGTCCTGGGTTTGGGCCAGCTGCCCGCCGATGCACGGCTGATCCTCAACTTCAGCTCCAACGGCTCGGCCGATGCCACGCCGAGTACCTGTGATATCTCAGGCAGCTTCACCTGGACCGTCCCGACGGCCTGCCCGTGACTAACACGAGCCCGTCAACTTGACGGGCTCTGTTTTCCAGGTGACGCCAAACCGGCGGAACCGCACCCTATGCGGCCCGCCCGAATAGCTCAGCCGGTTAGAGCACTTGACTGTTAATCAGGGGGTCGTTGGTTCGAGTCCAACTTCGGGCGCCAGAAAAGCCAAGGGCTTGCGAGTGATCGTAAGCCCTTTTTCTTGCCTGGAAACTGCTTGACTGAAATGGCAAGCCGACACGAAAGGGTCGGAATCCCCGGTCAGGCCGCTATGCTTCTGCTGCCGTCTCGTGCGCGACCGCATCGGCCACGAACTGGTTGAGGCTGATGCCACGCGCGGCCGCGGCAGCCACCGCCTCGGCGTGCAGCGTCTCGGACAGGCGCACCTGGAACTTGCCGGAGAAATGGCGCCGGGGCTCAAGGCCGTTCTCGCGGCAGACTTCAAGGAAGACGCCCAGCGAACGCTCGCCTTCGGCGACCAGCGCCGGCAGGCTGTCGGCATGGAAATCCGCGCCGCCGTTCAATTCGATGAACTCGCCGCGCAACATGCCCCGTTCCGGATCCAGGCTGATGATGGCGCGGTAGCCGTTGATGGTGATCGTATTGATCATGGGGTCACCCCGTTTGCTTCAAGCCATTTACGGACATTCATGACTGCGCCCTTGTCCGTGTCTGGACTAGGGTGCGGGCGATGAAAAACTTGCACTTGCCCGTTCCAGACGAATGCGACGCGAGAGCCGGCGCGTTCGCTATGGACTGCACCTAGGACAACAACAGCGCTTCGATGTCGCTCCATCGGATGTTCGCAGGCAACGGACGCGCGAAGACCGCTTCGAGCGTCTTGATATGCTTGCGTTTCACGGGATGGTACCATTTATTAGTGTCATTTTAGTCACAGCGCAGCCATGCAAGCCTGGGCCGCAGCGAAGGTTGGCTTGCCGGATCGCAACCTCCCGTCATTACCCAGCACCACAGTAGTTGCCTTCGCTAAGCCGCGGCCGTCGCACAAGGTAAACGTGACGTTCGAGCCTGCATTGCCGCCGTTGGGCTGGAACACCAGCCGCGTGCGGCCTGCCGTGGACCGCAGCTGTACCCCGCCTTCCAGCGCTGCGGCGTGGTGCACAAGGGGCTCATTCGCGTCGCGGGCGCGATTGCCATTGCGGTCCGCGAACACGATCCAGCCTCCGCTCCAGTCAACGCTGCCGTTGCATTGCGCCGCACCTGTATCGGGGCACATCACCACCTCGCCCCCGGTCAACGCCGAGCGGCGAACCGCATCCAGCAAGCTGCTGGCCAAGGCGCTGCGCGCGGCCCCGTTGTGCGCGGCCGACATCGCACTGCTCCATGCCGGCACGGCGATGGTGAGCAGGATCGCGGCGATCAACATGACGATGAGGGCCTCGATCAGCGTGAATCCCCGGGCGCGATCATCCATGACGACTCCCATTGCAGTGTGTGGGCAAGCAGTCTGGCGTTGGCAAGGGCCATGGGTGATCGGCCAGCGCCGCAAACCGGGGTAGGGAAATGCCACGTCCGCCCCATCTTCGACTCCACCGCCAAGCAATACGTTGTTCGTCAAGGTCGGCGCGTCCTCCACCCTGACGGTCAACAAGCTGACCATCACCTCGCCGGCGGGCAGAACCCTTTGCAACTATTCGAACGCGACAAGGCCGCAGGCTGCACGTTCACAGGGCCGGCAATGATCACGGTGAGGATCGGCAACTTCACGACCTCCACGATCTCCCGCACCACCACCACCATCACCAATCGGAAAATATGTCTTCCGGCCGATACCCGGGTGACCTCCGCTGTCACTGCCAATGGATGACTCTACAGTTCCCTGGAAACCGGTCCAATTCGGCGATTGATCCCGAATCCGGCTGGGCGATGCCCGGCGGTTTCCAGCCGATCCCGCGGCCAGGCAATCCATTCAGGTGAATGCACTAAATAAAAATAAAATTGCATTTCAGGCCATTGAAGTGTAATTATATTTGCATGCCTAGGCGTACACCACCGACCCACCCCCAAGCCCGCCGGCAGCTCACGGCGCTCGGCGCTCGCCTGCGCGCGGCCCGGCTTCGCCGGAAGATGAGCCAACTCATGCTGGCCGAGCGCGTAGGCGTCAGCGTGCCCACCATCGGCAAGCTCGAGGATGGCGACCCGTCCATCAGCCTGGCCACGATGCTCCGGGTGCTCGCGGTGTTTGGCATGGGGCCGGATATCGATCTGCTCGCGGCGGACGACAGGCTCGGGCGCAGCCTGCAGGACAGCGAGCTCAAGCGGGCGCCGCGCGCCGTTGCGCCCAAGCCGGCCAGGACACCGGCAGAGTCGCCGCGCCGCGCGCGCGCGCGCAAGACGCCCTTTCCAACGCCAACGATCCCCAAGCCATGACTACGGTGGAGGTCTGGCTGGACGACGACAGCCTGGGTCCAGCCACCCTGGTCGGTCGCCTCACCAGGAACGCGAGCAGAACCGGCGATACCGTTCGGTTTGACTACGACGCGGGATGGCTGACCGCTGCTGCCGCCTTCGGACTCGATCACGATCTGCCGCTGGCGGGCGGTGCGCACTATGCACCGATGGGCGCCGACGACCTCACGGGCATCTTTGTGGATTGCTCCCCGGACCGCTGGGGCAAGATGCTGATGGAGCGCCGCGAGGCGATTGACGCCCGCCAGCAGGGGCGCCGGGCTCGGACGCTGCGCGCCTGGGATTTCCTGCTTGGCGTGAATGACGCATCGCGGATGGGCGCGCTGCGTCTGAAGGATCCGGAGACCGGTCGGTTCCTGGATTCCCACGGCCTCAGTGCGCCGCCGCTCACCGATCTGCGCGTGCTGGAGGAAGCTGCCGACAAGGTCGAGCAGGGAGATGACAACCAGGTGGCCAAGTGGATCCTGCAACTCGTCGCTCCCGGCACCTCACTGGGAGGCGCGCGCCCGAAAGCCAGCTTCCGGGACACCGATGGCAGCCTCTGGCTCGCCAAGTTCCCGTCCCGTGAGGACCGACGCGATGTCGGGCTGTGGGAATTCCTCGCTCACCAACTGTCCGTGGCCGCCGGCATCGACATGCCACCGGCGCGCGTGCTTCGCCTGTCCGAGCGGGGACATACCTTCGCCGTCCGGCGCTTCGACCGAACCACTGCCTCCCGCCGTCTCTACACTTCCGCCATGACGCGCCTGGCCCGCAACGACAGCGAGGGCGCCAGCTACCTGGACATCGTCGAAGCCATCGAGACGGGCGGCGCCAGTACGCAGATTGGACCGCAGCTCGAACAACTGTTCCGACGCGTCCTGTTCAACGTGCTCATCGGCAATCGTGACGATCACCTGCGCAACCATGGCTTCCTGCGCCAGGGCAATGGCTGGGTGCTTTCTCCCGCCTTCGACGTGAATCCCAATCCCGAAAAGAACGATCACGTACTCACCATCGACGGTGACGACGGCTCGCCGGATTCAGCGCTGCTGCTGGCCACCCGCGACTTCTATCGCCTCACGGCGGCACGGTCGGCGCAAGTCGAGCAGGAGGTCCGCGACGCGGTGCGCGGGTGGATGGCCCTCGCCAGGCAAGCGGGGCTTCGGAACACCGAAATCGAGCTCATGCGCGACGTGATCGACCCGGACCGGTAACCCGTAACGCGCGCCCGACTGCGCTCAATCGGTATCCAGCAGTCGATATCCCATGGAACGGTATCCGCGCTGGCGCTTTTCCCACATGCGCAGCAGCGTCGGGTGGCCGGTGTCGACGAAATCGAGGATGCGCACGCCGACTTTCCCGGCATGTTCGCGATGCAAGCGGCCGGCATACTGCTGCAATGCGCCCTTTCCTGGCAACGATGAACCCGTCAGCGGGCACCAGCCAGTTTCGACGCGGCGGCCCCGACGCCATTGAAAACTGCTTCCGCAACATTGGCCGGAAAATCCTGTGGCAGGGCGGCGGCTACCTGCGCGATCACGTCGGGCGTTTTCTCCAGGAGTTCGTCGATCAGGGCTTGCGCGGCGTCCGGGTCGATACCGCACGCTCGGGCCGTGCTCAGCCAATGGCGCCGAAGGATGTGGCTCCATTCGTAGTGCCGGTTCTGTCCGGTAACCGCCATGGCCATGCGCGCGCGCTCCGGTGCGAGCTGGTTGGCTCCGCGCCCGAGGATGGGAAAGGCCGAGAGCACGTCGTAGAGCGGCGTCAGGCGGTAGCGACCCTGCGGTTCGATCGCAACGCTGAAATTCTTGCCGTGGCCATCTGGGGCGCAGAGCAGCCAGAACACGATCTGCGTTTTGAAGAAGGTCAGGCGGTCGGCGACGGCATCCTGCGCGCCGAGCAGGAGGTCGAGGATGGCCTGGATTCCGGGCCCGCCATCCGCTTCATATTTGATGGCAGGCGGTACCGCCAGCGCTTGGCAGCAGTCTTCCTGTGGCAAACGAAGCCAATGGGTTCCAGCCACGGCCAGGCGCCGGTCGAAGCGTTCGACGACCAGTGCTTTCTGCTCCTCGAAGCATGCGATGGCGCAATTGGCCACCGGCAGTCCGTAGGCCGCCACGATCTGCGCGCAGAGCCACTCGTTCTCGACGGAGCTGGTGACATCGGCCTGCATGTTGCCGACCCGGCCCAGAGGCAACTTGAAGATGTGGGTGGTCGGAGTCGTGCCCAGTGGACGGTGCCAGTTGTCTTCGTGCCAGAGCAGCGCCGTCTTCTCCTGGGCGCCGGCCAGCGAGATGCGGAACGCGTCGTAGTCATGCTGGCCTGGAAAAGCGGAGGCTGGCGTGCCGCGCAACAGCTGCGCGATCTTGGCCTCCGTCAGCACTTGGCCATCGATGCGGTCCAGCCCGGCAGGAGCCTGGTCCATGGGCAGGAGTTGCACGGCGCCCACGCAGTCGCGGCCGATTTCCGCCAGCAGGTCGAAAGCACGGGTCGAGGCGGCATGGAAGCGGGTCTGGATGCGGCGCCGGATGTCCAAGCCATCCGGCAGCAGGTTGTCGAAAAAGGATTCCACCACCGCGTCGCGATAGGGAACCGCGGCTGTCTGCAGGGGCATCGAGAGCGAGAGCGGGCGGGATGCGGGCGATACCAGCCAGCTGTCTTCGTAGGCGAAGGCATGGGAGTTGTTGGCGCCCAGCGTCCAGGTACCGA
>JBBJNO010000116.1:0-7778 GCA_037720875.1 Luteimonas sp.
CCTGCTGGCGCGGTTCCTGAAACCCGGAAACGACCGGATGGGCATCATCTTCACCACGTTGCTCGGCATCGCCGGCGCCATCGCGGCGAGTTTCGTCGGGCAGCAGATGGGCTGGTATGCGCCGGGCGAGGCGGCGGGGTTCTTCGGTGCATTGCTGGGGGCGATCGTGATCCTGCTGGTCGTCAGTCTGTTCCGGCGCAAGCGCACGACGCTGCCGCCGCGGCGCTGAGTGGTCCCTGCCAACAGTCAAAACGCCCCGCATCGCGGGGTGTTTTTTATGGGAGGGCTTCCACACAATCGCTTCCATACCGCCCTCCGACGTACATTTGCAGACATGATCGAATCCAACCGCGATGCCGCACGCCTGGCCTGGGCACGCATGGCCATCAACGATCCATCCGTCGACCTCGTCCGCGCCTCGGTGGACGCGGGTTTCCGCAGCTATTGGCGCACCGTCGGCCATGCTGCAGGCAGCGTCATCGTCATGGATTCGCCGCCTGGCAAGGAGGATGTGCGTCCGTGGCTTGCGATGCGCGACGTGCTCGAAGGCGGTGGCGTGCGCGTGCCACAGGTCGTCGCGCGCGATGTCGATGCCGGGTTCCTGGCGCTGGAGGATCTCGGCGCGGACACCTACCTGCATGTGATCGATTCGGGCAATGCCGATGCCTTGTTCGATGCGGCAATCGATCAATTGCTGAAGCTGCAATCGATCCCGGTTCCGGACGCGCTCCCCGCGTACGACGAACCGATGCTGGCGCGCGAGTTGAAGCTGTTCGACGAGTGGTTCCTCGGCCAGCATCTGTCGATGGTGCTCGATTGCGACGACCTGGAACGGCTCGACCTGGTTTACCGCCGTCTCATCGACGCCGCCCTCGCACAACCGCAAGTGCTGGTGCATCGCGATTTCATGCCGCGCAACTTGATGCCGGCTGCCGATGGCCCTGCGGTGCTGGATTTCCAGGACGCAGTGCGCGGCCCGATCGCCTACGACCCGATCTGTTTGTTCAAGGATGCTTTCCTGAGCTGGCCGCAAGACCGCGTCGATGCGTGGCTGCATCGCTATCACGCGCGCGCTGCCGCGGCTGGATTGCCGGTGCCGGAACCTGGGAGGTTCCGCCGCGACGCCGACTGGATCGGCGTGCAACGGCATCTGAAAGTGATCGGCATCTTCGCGCGCCTGCATCACCGCGACGGCAAATCGAAATACCTGCAGGACGTGCCGCGTTTCTTTGGTTATCTCGATGTGGTGTTGCCGAAGTACGCGGAGCTCTCGCCGCTGGCGGAATTGATCGAGCGCAAGGTGAAACCTACGATGCGCGCACTTGCCGACGTGGTCGCCGAATGAAGGCCTTGATCCTCGCGGCCGGGCTCGGCGAACGCATGCGTCCGTTGACCGACGCCACGCCCAAGCCGCTGCTGCATGCAGGCGGGAAACCGCTGATTGCCTGGCACCTTGAAAAACTCGCGGCGATCGGCGTCGATGAAGTCGTCGTCAACACCTCCTGGCTCGCCGAACAGTTTCCGCAAACACTGGGCGATGGCGCGCACTGGGGGCTGAAACTGCGTTATTCGTGCGAGGGCGCGACGCCGCTTGAAACCGGCGGCGGGATGTGGAATGCGTTGCCGCTGCTTGGCGATGGCCGTGCCTCGAACGAGCCGTTCATCGCCATCAACGGCGACACCTGGAGCGATCACGATTTCGCACGGTTGCCGCAAGCACCCGACGGCGATGCGCATCTGGTCATGGTCGAGAACCCCGCACACAACGCGCGCGGCGATTTTTCCCTGCGCGCCGATGGCATCGTCGACTCCGAAGGCGCGAACCGGCTGACGTTCGCGGGCATCGGCGTCTATCGGACATCGCTGTTCAACGGTTGGCGCGAGATCGTCGGCGGCGACCGGGACGCGCGGCAAACGCCACCCCGCTTCAAGCTGGCGCCGCTGTTGCGTGCCGCGATGGCACGCGGCCGCGTCACCGGCGAGCATCACCGCGGACGCTGGACCGATGTCGGCACGCCGCAGCGGCTGGCCCAGCTCGATGCGGAACTGCGCGACCCGGTTCCGTAGGGTGGGTCTTTGCCCCACCGCTTTCGGATGTGAAATCGCCCCGTCGCGAAAAGCTGGTGGGTCAAGACCCACCCTACGCATTCCCGATACTCACAGCAAAGGCGAGACCCATGAGCGGTGACGTTGGAACGCGGGACGGTGATCAGGAACATCTGTTTGACGGATGATGATGTGATCGAATGCAATTCCGACAAGGTCAAGGCTTTGGTGCTGAAGACTGTTTCCTGAAAAAAGGCCTGGTTTTGTAGGTGTGAATTCATTCGCACGCTCTTGTGTCCCGAAGATCAAAGCGTGCGAATGAATGACCAGCCTGCGGCTGTTGTAAAGCACTGCGCACCTACAAAGAGTCCAGCACCTGCTTGAGGAACGGGACGGTGATGCGGCGTTGCGCGGCCAGCGACGCTTGATCCAGCCGGTCAAGCAATGCAGTCAGGCTCGCCAGGTCGCGATCGACCCGTTTGAGCAGCCAGTCGAGTGCGGCGTCTTCGAGGACCAACCCGCGCCGTTGCGCGCGTTGCCGCAGGACCTCGCCGCGTCCTGCATCGTTCAGCGGCTGCAGCACGATGCGCGTGCATTGCGACAGGCGCGAACGCAGGTCCGGCAGTAACAGCGGCAGGTCATCAGGCGTCGATTGCGACGCATACAACACGCCGACGCCACTGGCGCGCGCGCGGTTGTGGAAATCGAACAGGGCGACTTCATCATCGCGATGGCCCGCGATGGCATCCAGGTCGTCCAGCGCCACGACATCGTTGTCTTCCAACCCGTCGAGCGCTTCGGCCACGCGCCCCACCGCGGCTTTCAACGACAGATATGTCGCGCGACGACCGTTCGCATCGGCGTCCGCACACACGGCCAACGCCAGATGCCGTTTGCCAACGCCAGCCGGCCCACTGACGAACAGCCAATCCGATTCCCGCACGCTCGCCAGTGCGTGCAATTGCGCGATGACACCGTCGGGCGGCGACAGATAGGTGTCGAGACGTTGTTCGGGTGGATAGCGCAGTGCCAGCGGAAGCTGCGGAACGGTCACGCCTGGTCAGGCTCCGGCGCGGTCGGCGCGATGATGCCGCCGTTGTCCACGTCGGGATCGAGCAGGATGGCCGGTTGCTCGTCGCCGACATACAGGCGGCTGCCGGTGTAGCGCTCGTGCGCGTAGCGCAGCAGCACATTGGCGATGGCCGCCACCGGCAAGGCCAGCAACATGCCGAGGAATCCAAACAGCTGCCCGCCCGCGAGCACCGCGAAGATCACCGCGACCGGATGCAGGCCGATGCGATCGCCGACCAGTTTCGGCGTGAGCCAATAGCTCTCGATCACCTGGCCGATGCCAAACACCGCCAGCACGCCGAGGATGTGTTTCCAGCCGCCGTACTGCACCACGGCCGCGATGCCGCCCAGCACTACCACCGCCGCCGGGCCGAGGTACGGCACGAAGGTCAGGATGCCCGCGATCACGCCGATCAGGATGCCCAGATCCAGCCCCACCCACCACAGGCCGACGCCGTACATCACACCCAGGATCAACATCACCAGGAACTGGCCGCGCAGGAAGCCGCCAAGCACTTCGCTGGATTCGCGCGCCAGGCGGCTGACGGTGTCGATCTGGTTGCGCGGCACCATCGCCGCGACGCGCTCCACAAGCACATCCCAATCGCGCAGGAAGAAAAACGTGAGCACCGGCAACAGCACGATGTTGGCGATCCAGGCGAGCAGCGCGAAGCCCGATCGCGACAGATACCCCAGCATGGTGGCCGCGACGCCGCCCGCTTCCTGCCAATGGCTGCGCATCAGCGCGATCAGCCGGTCCAGGTCCAGCCACACGGTCAGCTGCATGCCGGACTTGTGTTCCATCCACGGCAATGCGGTGCCGATGAACCAGTCGCGGTATCCGGGCAAAGACTCGATCAAGGTGCTGATCTGCTCCTCGATCAGCGGCACGACCAGCACCAGCAGCAAGACCAGCAACAGCACCATGCCCGCGAACACCAGCGTCACCGCGACGTTGCGCGAGCGGCCGGCGCGTTCCAGCCGGTCCACCAGCGGATCGCCGAGCCATCCGAGCAATGCGGCCATCACGAAGGGCGTCAGGATCGGCGCAAGAATCCACACCAGCCAGAACACGGCAAGGGCGATGGCCGCCCACTGCACGCGGCGCAGGAACCGCGCGATCTCCTGCAGCGGTTCGGGATGCGTCGGATCGTTCATCGGCGCGGCTCGTTCATCAGCGCAGCTGGAATACAGGCGGTTCACCGTCGCCGCCGACGATGACGCCGTCGCGTTCGGCCGAGCGTTTCAGCCCCGACACACCGGTCGACAGTTCCAGCTGGAACTCCACGGTGTTGCCGCTGGCCCGCAGCGGCGTCATGCGTTTGACCTGCGGCTGCTTCTGCAGGTACGCCGATAGGCGGATGTAATCCTCGGCGCTGTCGATACCGGTAAACACCACGCGATAACTGCCGGCAGGGCCAACCGCGCTGCGCTTGGCGTACTTCCTCGACAGTGCATCGGCGGCGACATCCGCGCCCGAGGCCATCGCCCGGCGCGCGTCGCCCTCGGTCACCGACTTGGTGGCGAGGATCTTGCCGCGATCGACGAAGGTCCAGTCGGCGGTCCATCCGCCCTTGGCGCGGTAGAGCTTGCCGATCAATTGCATCGGCGGGCTGTAGCGCGCGGACAGGCGGGTGATGGCGGCGGTATCACCGCGCCAGATCGCGCCGATGGCAGCTTGCTCCGCCGCCTCGCCCGCAGGCAGTCCGAGCCGGTAGCCACGCTCGATCGCGCGCTGCGTCGCCGGCCTGGCAGCGTTGCTTTGGGCCAGACCGACCAGTCGCGCGCCCTTGCCATCGTCGATGCCCAACCACAACACTGGCTTGGGCCGCGGCTGCGGCCAGATTGGTACGCCCAGCGAGTTGGCCATTGCATCGACCTTGTCCCGGTCGAACCGCACGATCAGGGTGGTGCGGAAACTTGGCGCGCCGGTGGTGGGGGAAATACCCTCGTCCTGCCGATAGTCGTAGCCGCTGACGAATTCGCTGGCGCGGCGCATTTCCTGGCCGACGCCTGGTGTCGCGGCCGCGCTGCGCTGACCGGACAGCTTGCCGAGCACCTGCGACAGCGCGCGCGCGAAGCCCGTATTGCGCTCGCCGGCACCCTGCCCGTTGACCGGCACCTCGGCTTCGTAGATGCCCTGCGCGGCGGCGCGGTCGCCTTCGACGCGTTGCGCGGACGCCACGCCCGCCAGCAACAACGCGTGTGCCAATCCCAGTGCCGCCGCCCATCGAATTGCTGGATGCATCATCCGTCCTTGCGCTTGCCAAGCCGAAATGGTGCCGCAGTGGGGGCACCGCGTCCATGTCGGTGCACCTGGCGCTGCTAAAATCGCCGTCCCAGCGCACCCACACGCCTTTGCGAGCCGCCGTGACGACGCCAACTCCCCTCACTTACCGCGACGCGGGCGTCGATATCGATGCCGGCAATGCCGTCGTCGAACGCATCAAGCCGCTGGTCAAGCGCAGTTTCCGGCCCGAAGTGATGGGCGGGCTGGGCGGCTTCGGCGCGCTGTTCGACCTGTCGGGCAAGTATCGCGAGCCGGTGCTGGTGTCGGGCACCGATGGCGTCGGCACCAAGCTGAAGCTGGCGCAGCAGTTCGACCGCCATGACACCATCGGCATCGACCTGGTCGGCATGTGCGTCAACGACGTGCTGGTGCAAGGTGCTGAGCCATTGTTCTTCCTCGACTATTTCGCCACTGGCAAGCTCGATGTGGACACGGTGGTGGCCGTGGTCGGCGGCATCGCCAGGGGGTGCGAGCTGGCGGGCTGCGCATTGATCGGCGGCGAGACCGCCGAGATGCCCGACATGTATGCGCCGGGCGAATACGACCTGGCCGGTTTCACCGTCGGCGCCGTTGAAAAATCCAAATTGCTGGATGGCGCGAAGGTGCGCGTCGGCGATGTGCTGGTCGGCATCGCGTCCAGCGGGCCGCACTCCAATGGGTACTCGCTGGTCCGGCGCATCTTCGATCGCGCCGGTCGCCCTGGCGATGTCGTGCTGGATGGCGTGTCGCTGATCGATGCGTTGATGGCGCCGACGGCGCTGTATGTCAAACCGATCCTCGAGCTGCTGCGCGATGACAATGAAGTGCAGGCCATCCACGCGATGGCGCACATCACCGGCGGCGGGTTGACCGAGAACATCATCCGCGTGATTCCCGATGCCCTCGGCCTCGACCTCGACGCCTCCACGCTCGTGTTGCCGCCGGTGTTCGACTGGCTGCAACGCGAAGGCGCGGTGGCGGATGAGGAAATGTGGCGTACGTTTAACTGCGGCGTGGGTTTCGTGCTGGTGGTGTCGGCATCGCAAGCCTCCGCGATTGAAGGCGACCTCGACCGGCTCGGCCTGGCGCATCGGCGGATCGGCGAAGTCGTGGCTGCGACGGGCGAATCACGCGTCCGGATCGGCTGATGTTCCGCGCCTTTTGTCCCGCGAGGACTTGCTTCACCCGGTGCAGCGCACAACGCGATGACGTGTTGGCGCTGAAGCGCGTCGCGCCCTGGTGCGCCCCTGCATGAGGCCAGCGGCGCGCATCGCCGTACTCGCGTCGGGTCGTGGCAGCAATCTACAGGCCATGCTGGATGCGATCGACGCGGGCACGCTCGACGCGGAGATCGTCGGTGTGTTTTCCGACAAACCCGGCGCATCCGCATTGAAACGGGTGGCAGATCATCTGCGCTGGAGCGCCGACGCCAGCGCCTTTCCGTTCCGCGAGGCCTTCGATGCCGAACTGGCAGATGCACTGCACAAATGCAGTCCCGAATGGATCGTGTGCGCGGGATATCTGCGTATCCTCGGCACCGAATTCGTCGAACGGTTCCGCGGCCGGCTGCTGAACATCCATCCGTCGTTGCTGCCGAAATACCGCGGGCTGCGCACGCATGCGCGTGCCATCGAAGCAGGCGAATCCGAACATGGCGCCAGCGTCCACTTCGTCATACCTGAATTGGATGCGGGCGCGGTCGTGGCGCAGGTGGTGGTGCCCGTGAAGCCCGGCGACACCCCGGAAACACTGGCGGCACGCGTCCTGCCCGGCGAACACCAGCTGCTGCTGGCGGTGTTGCAACTGGCGGCCAGCGGACGCTTGACTGAACGAGACGGCACGGCGTTGGTCGACGGTCATCTGCTGTTTACGCCGCTATGCCTAGATTGCGCGGGCAATCTCACTTGAAGCCCAGACGATTGTGCTTCCTGTAGAGGCAGCTTGCTCCGCTGCTTTTGTTTTTGCATGAGATCCAGGGCAGCGGAGCAAGGCCCTGCGCTACGAAAACCATGGAAGCCCTCCAACACCTGAGACCACAAGATCACTTTTTGATGAAGCACCTCCTGTCCACGTTCGTCCTGTTGCTGTGCGCAACCAGCGCGCATGCCTCGACGCTGCAACCATTCGTCGCGTCCTATCAGGTGTATCGCAATGGGAAACCCGTCGGCGATGCCACCATGCAGGTGGTGAAGAGCGATTCCGTGCGGTGGCGCATCGACCTGGATATCCGTGGCACGCGCGGCCTGGCCGGTTTGGCGGGCATCAACATCCAGCAGAGCACCTTGTTCGATGTCGCGGGCACCCAATACCGTCCGCTGAGCCAGAGCACCGTCCGGCGCGCATTGTTCGGCGGCAAGAAGAATGCCGGCGTCTATGACTGGAACGCGCGCAC
>JBBJNO010000117.1:0-7762 GCA_037720875.1 Luteimonas sp.
AGCCCCCATCGCGCCCAGGTGCGCTCCTACAGAAGATCGATGAGATCACGCCATCCGGCCGATTCAGCAATGCTGCACTGCAACAGTACGCCGCCGGTTTGACGTGATGCGTCGCAGTCGGTGATTCTCATCAAAGCTGCACCCTCGACCGTCCCGCACATGGCGCTCCATTCCCGAACCACCACAGGGGTTACCGCATGAATACAACTGCATCCAACGCCGCGGAGCCGTCGGGCCCACCGCTCGCCGCGCCACCTGGCGGCGGCTCCGAGCCGCCCGCGTTCACCCAGATGATGGGGCACCCGCGTCCGTTGTGGATGCTGTTCATGACCGAGTTCTGGGAACGGTTTGCCTTCTACGGCATCCGCTGGGCGCTGGTGCTGTACATCGTGGCGCAGTTCTACGGTGGTGAGGGCACAGGCGAGGAACCGGCCAGCAAGCTTTACGGCGCCTACCTCGCACTGGTGTACGCGGCTGCCATCTTCGGCGGCTACATCGCAGATCGGGTTCTGGGTTATCAACGATCCATTCTGCTGGGCGCGGTAATCATGGCTGCGGGCCTTTTCATGATCGCGATGCCCAACGAACAGCTCTTCAAATTCGGCTTGGCGACAATCATCTGTGGCAATGGCCTGTTCAAGCCAAACATCTCAACCATGGTCGGAAAGCTGTATTCGACGACGGACGCGCGACGCGATTCCGGCTTCACGATCTTCTATATGGGCATCAATCTCGGCGCCATGCTCGCGCCCCTGTTTACCCAGTACCTCGCGCGCAAGGTGTTCGGCACCGACACCATCCCCGACTACAAGGTGGTGTTCATCGCCGCCGGCGTCGGCATGCTGATCAGTCTGGTGTGGTTCTGGTTCGGCCGCTCCCAGTTGGCCGGAATCGGCCGTCCGCCCACCGCGTCCGGTGAGGGCGAGAAGCGCAAAGTGCTGTACGTGGCCATCGGCGTGCTGGCCGCGATCCCGGTGGTGTACTTCCTGCTTTCCATGGGCGCCGGGGCCCTGCAGTGGGTGCTGACGGCTATGTTCGTCGCCTTGTGCGCGTTGTTGATTGTCGAGGGGTTGAAGAACGGGGCAGTGGCGCGCGACAAGGTGGTCGCAATGCTGATCATCTTCGTCTTCAACATCCTGTTTTGGATGTTCTTCGAGCAGGCGGGCAGCAGCTTCACCTTCCTTGCGGAGAAGATCGTAGACCGCGACATTTTCGGCGCCAGTGGCTTCCTGTCCAATCTGGTCTACAGCATGAGCGGCGAACGCGTGTTCCCGGTCGCATGGTTCCAGTCGGTGAACTCGGTTGCGATCATTGTTCTCGCGCCTGTCATGGCCTGGCTATGGGTCGCACTGGGCCGCGCCAACCCGTCCATTCCGCGCAAATTTGGCCTTGGCCTGATATTTAACGGCCTGGCCTTCTTGTTGTTGATGGTTGCGCTGTCGAAGATGGTCAGTGCTGCTGGCTTGATCCCGTTCTGGACGCTGTTCATGGTTTACGTCATCCAGTCTGTGGGCGAGCTATGCCTGTCACCGATCGGTCTTTCCATGGTGACCAAACTCGCGCCGTTACGCCTGGTGGGCTTCGGCATGGGCGGCTGGTTCCTGTCCACCGGCATCGGCAACAATCTGTCGGGCATTTTCGCCGGCCACGTCAGCGGCGAGACCGGCATGACTACGGACTCCGCGCTGAGCGGTTACACGTTTGGTTTCTGGGCGCTGATGGGTGCCGGCGTGTTGTTGTTCCTGATCGCGCCGCTGATCCAGAAGTTGATGCATGGGGTAAAGTGACCCAATGGCGCGGCCGCGCATAGCGTGGTCGCCTTTGCCATTGCGTCATCCCGCGAAGGCGGGAAGCGCTTCACAACAGCGTAGCTGGTCATCCAGTCGCTTTACCGGGAAATGGTCCGCGCAAGGAATAGCTCGTTCCAAAAACAACGGCGGCTTAGGCCGCCGTTGTTTTTTACGAAAATGGCACGACGCATTCTCCGATGCGACTGGCGCCTGCTTTCTTCTCCCCTCGGGAGAAGATGTCGCGGCAGCGACAGTTGAGGGCGGGAGAGTGACTCGTCCACGGAACGTGCATTGCGATCTGATAGTCCGCGCCCTCATCCGGCGCTGCGCGCCACCTTCTCAGCTCTGCACACCCTTCGGGCGCCGGAGGGAGAAGGAAAACCGCGTGCAATCCCTACACCAGCAGATGCCGTAACTTCGGTAAATATTTTTCCAGCGATCCGGTATTCACCGCGACCACGCGCTCACCTCGTTTGACCAACCCGCGATCCAGCAACTGCGGCAGCGCCGCGATGCACGCCGCGCCTTCCGGCGCAATCCACCAGCGCTTGTCGCGCCACGCCCGCGTGATTTCGCTTGCGATGTCCGCTTCGTCGACGCCAATCGCCGCACCACCCGACGCGCGGATGATCTGCAGCACACGGAAATGTCCGACGCCGCCCGGCACGTTCAAGCCGACCGCCAATGTTGCGCCCGCCGATTGCGGCGTCGTATCGTCCGCGCCCGCAGCGAACGCACGCACCAGCGGCGCCGTCGCGTTGCTTTGCACGCACAACATGCGCGGACGTCGCGCATCAATCAGCCCAAGTGTTTCGAGCTCATCGAACGCCTTCCACATGCCCAGCACGCCGGTACCGCCGCCGGTCGGATAGACGATGGCATCGGGCAACGCCCACTGCGTGTTGCCCGCGCGCGGTTCGGCGAGTTCCAGTCCGAGCGTCTTCTTGCCCTCGATGCGCCAGCCTGGTTCCTGGAACGTGGCGACGTTGAACCAGCCGTTCGGCCTGCTTTCATTGCGGATGTAATTTTCGCGAAGCAACGCCGCGGCTTCGCGGATCGTGCCCTGCACCAGTTCCAGGGTGACGCGTTCCGGATGCAAACGAGCCATCGCCGCCACCTGCCCGAGGATCGGCATCGGCGTGTCGTCCGGCATCGCGACCACGACATCCAGATCGCCGGCCAGCGCATAACGCACCAGCGAATCGCCGGCATTGCCCTGCGTGGGCACCGCGAGTTTCTGCAGGCCGAACTTGCGCGCCATCGCCGCCGTCATCGCCATGCCGCGGTCCTTGAAGCTCTGCGTCGGGTTGGCGCCGTAGCCGGGATGCGCCTTGCCTTCGTCCTTGAGTTGCAAGTGCAGGCCGACCGCTTTCGCGACGGGATGATCGGTGTAGTCGAGCAGCGGCGTGTGGCCTTCGCCGAGCGCGACGATGTGGCGCGCGTCATCAGGGTCGTTGATGTCGAGCGCCAGCAGTCCGCCGAAACGCCACAGGTCGTTGCGCGACGGGTCGTACCACGCGGCGTTCGGTTGTTCGCGCGCGAGACGTTCGAGATCGAGCAGCATCTCGACCGGCCTGCCATCGGCGGGATCGAGGTTCATCAACGTGTCAGCCGGATACTCGATGCCGGAACCAATGCCGCGCAAACACCGCACCACGCTCACTTCGCCAATCCCGCATCGAGCTTCGACAACAACATGTCGAGCGTCGCGCGTTCGTCCGCATCCAGCGGCGACAGCAGCTGCCGCTCGAAACCAAGCGCCAGGGGCACGACTTCATCGTAGACGCCGTACCCGTCTTCGCTGAGTTCGAGCACCGAGCGACGGCGGTCGTCGCCATGCGTGTCCCGCTGCAGCAAGTCGCGTTCCAGCAACCGCGCGACGGCGCGACTGACCGCGACCTTGTCCATCGCCGTGCGTTCGGCGACCTCGTTCGCGGACAGGCCGGAGTAACGGCCCAGCACCGCGATCACCCGCCACTCGGTCACGCCGATGCCGAACCGCGCGGCGTACGCGCTGGCGATGGTCTGGCTGATGCGGTTGGACAGCACGCTGAGCCGGTAAGGCAGGAAGCGCTCAAGTTCCAGCACTGCGTGTTCATGTTCTTCATGGCCGCGGGGCGAGACCCTGACCTCAATTGGGAGCATGTTGCGCTGCGCCTTGCAAATGGTTTCAGATGAAACTATAACGTCGACGCGATCCATGCAAGACGCGCCGCACCATGTGCAAGACGTTGGTAACCCCCACAACTCAGGAAGGTCTGATCAAGTCGTCATCCTTGTAGAGCGGAGCTTGCTCCGCTGCTTTTCCGGTAATGCTCAAGAGCAGCGGAGCAAGCTCCGCTCTACAAAAGCGGTGGCTCGCCGGTGATGCGGGCTTGTACAGACTTTCTTGATCGCATTCTTTAACGCAGCAGGAACTCCGATGAGCGCCCAGACACAGACAGCCGCCCCCAACCTCGGCATGCAGGTCACCACCTTCGAGAACCCGATGGGCATCGACGGGTTCGAGTTCGTCGAATTCGCCGCGCCGCAAGGCCAGTTGCTGCACGATTATTTCCGCAAGATGGGTTTCATCGCCGCGCTGCATCACAAGACCCGGCCGATCACCTTGTACCGGCAGGGCGGCGTCAATTTCCTGGTCAACGAAGCCCCCGATTCGTTCGCCGCCGATTTTGCCAACGCGCACGGCCCCAGCGCGTGCGGTTTCGCGATCCGTTTCCAGAAACCCTCGGATGAAGTGTTGCAGACCGTACTCGGCAACGGTGGCGAAATGATCACCGACAAGGCCGACAGCAAGGCCGTCGATGCGCCGGTGGTGAAAGGGATCGGCGACTGCATGCTGTATCTGATCGATCGCTACGGCGACAGTGGTTCGATGTATGACGAGTTCCTGCCGGTGCAGGGCGCCGATCAACATGCGCGCGGTTACGGCCTGACCTTCATCGACCACCTCACCCACAACCTGTATTTCGGCAACATGCAGAAGTGGTCGGATTACTACGAGCGCCTGTTCAACTTCCGCGAGATCCGCTACTTCGACATCAAGGGCGCCAAGACCGGCCTGGTGTCGAAGGCGATGACCGCGCCCGACGGCATCGTCCGTATTCCGCTCAACGAATCCAACGATCCCAAATCGCAGATCAACGAATACCTCGACACCTACAAAGGCGAGGGCATCCAGCACATCGCCTGCTTCACCGACGACATCTATGCGACGGTCGAAGCGATGCGCGAGCAGGGCATCGAATTCCTCGACACGCCCGACACGTATTTCGAGGTGATCGATGCGCGCGTGCCGAACCATGGCGAAGACGTGCCGCGGCTGGCGAGGAACAAGATCCTGATCGACGCCGATGCGGAGACCAAGGAGCGCAAGCTGCTGCAGATCTTCACCACCAACGCCATCGGCCCGATCTTCTTCGAGATCATCCAGCGCAAGGGCAACGAGGGCTTCGGCGAAGGCAATTTCCAGGCGCTGTTCGAGAGCATTGAGCGCGACCAGATGAAGCGTGGCGTGTTGTGATCGTAGGGCGGGTCTTGACCCGCCGCTTTGAGAGTTGGTGATGGTGGGTTCGTAGGGCGGGTCTTGACCCGCCGCTTTGTAAAAACAAAAAACCGCGGGTCAAGACCCGCCCTACGGACATCGGGATGACATCCAACGGCTACCAATCCGGCTTCGGCAACGAGTTCGCCACCGAAGCCGTGCCCGGCACGCTGCCGCAAGGCCAGAATTCGCCGCAGAACGTCGCGCACGGGTTGTATGCGGAACAGCTGTCGGGCACCGCGTTCACCGCGCCGCGCGGCGAGAACCGCCGCAGCTGGTTGTACCGCATCCGGCCGGCGGCGATGCACGGCACGTTCGAGCCGTTTTCGCAGCCGAATTTCCATGACGATTTCGGCCACGGTGCGGTGACGCCGGACCAGTTGCGCTGGAATCCGTTGCCGTTACCGGATGCACCCACGGATTTCATCGATGGCCTGTTCACCATGGCGGGCAACGGTTACGCGGCCGCGCAACACGGCATCGGCCTCCATGTCTATGCCGCAAACACGTCAATGGACGGCCGCTACTTCTACAGCGCCGACGGCGAATGGTTGATCGTGCCGCAGCTGGGCGCATTGCGGATCGCGACCGAGCTGGGTGTGCTGGATGTTGCGCCGATGGAGATCGCGGTCATCCCGCGCGGCATCCGCTTCCGCGTCGACTTGCCCGACGGCGCATCGCGCGGTTACGTCTGCGAAAACTTCGGCGCGATGCTGCGCTTGCCGGATCTGGGTCCGATCGGCGCCAATGGCCTCGCCAATCCGCGCGATTTCCTGACGCCGAATGCGGCCTATGAAACTATCGATGGCACGGCACCTGGAAAGAATTTCGAGTTGGTCGCCAAATTCCAGGGCCATCTGTGGCGCGCGACGATCAATCACTCGCCGCTGGATGTGGTCGCATGGCACGGCAACTACGCGCCCTACAAATACGACCTCAATACCTTCAACGCGATCGGCTCGATCAGTTTCGATCATCCCGATCCATCGATCTTCACCGTGCTCACCTCGCCCAGCGATACGCCCGGCACTGCCAATCTCGACTTCGTGATCTTTCCGCCGCGCGTGCTCGTCGCGCAGCACACGTTCCGGCCGCCGTGGTTCCATCGCAATGTCGCCAGCGAGTTCATGGGGCTGGTGCACGGCGCCTACGACGCCAAGGCCGAAGGCTTTGCGCCGGGCGGTGCATCCTTGCACAACTGCATGAGCGGACACGGCCCGGATGCGCAGACGTTCGACAAGGCCAGCAATGCGGATCTGTCGAAGCCCGACACGATCAGCGACACGATGGCTTTTATGTTCGAGACGCGCGCGGTGATCCGGCCGACACAACAAGCCATCGATGCCGCGCATCGGCAACGCGATTACCAGGCGTGCTGGGTCGGGTTGCGCAACAATTTCTCACCACCCGCTTGAATTGTTTGGTTGAGAGTGATGCTTTTTTTCTCGTCGTTCCCGCGAAGGCGGGAATCCAGTGACCTTGATTCCAATGCCTAAGGTCGCTGGATTCCCGCCTTCGCGGGAATGACGGCTCGTGAATCTGTGGGCTTCCAATTCTGCAAACATTCGATTGGCTGCATTCGCACCGCGTTAACGATGCGCAGGTAGGCTGACGCTCCGTTTCACTGGAGCCAACTTCATGAAGTTCACAATTTCCGCCTTCGCACTGCTGACACTTGCGCTTTCCGCATGCGGTGACCGCGCGCAAACGACGGACGATGCCGCGACGGCGCCGGTCGTCGATCAACCTGCGACCGATGTGCCGCCCGCGACGACGCCACCGGTCAGCGATCCCGTCGAGCCGGTTGCGCCGTCTATTGCGGACGGCGGCGATGCGCGCTTCGATGGATACGGCGACATGCGCTTTGGCATGAGCGCCGAAGAAGCGAAGAAGGCCTGGGGTGGTGAGTTGAATGGCGCGCCGGGCGCAGGCGAGGTCTGCTATTTCCTGGCGCCGAAATGGGCCACGACTCCGGGCGAATTCGCCTTCATGATCGAGAACGACAAGTTCGTACGATACAGCACCGAGAGTAGCAAGTTTGTTGCGCCGGGCGGCGGCAAGGTCGGCATGACCGCGGACGAGATCAAGCAGCTCTACAGCGGACGCGTCGAGGAGCAGCCGCACAAGTACGAGGACGGCGGCAAGTACCTGCGCATCAAGGACCCGACGGGTAACGGCGTGGTGCTGTTTGAAACCAATGCCGCGGGCAAGGTGGACGAATGGCGCGTGGGCGTGCCGCCGCAGGTGGATTATGTGGAAGGATGCAGCTGATCTGTCGACGTCTGTACAACCCTAATTTATGAGGTGGAAGCCGCCGGAACCTGGTATCTACGAGGTTCTTTGATCTACGCGGGAGAGGCAGAAGCTTCCGCCTTGCGGCGGGTAACTTTCTTTGCTGGCACAAAGAAAGTCACCAAAGAAATGCCTT
>JBBJNO010000118.1:0-7760 GCA_037720875.1 Luteimonas sp.
GAACGCACGATCTTGGCGTCGTCGAGATCATGCTCCATGTTCAGTACAAACGACTTGTCGATCTTCAGTTCATCCACCGGCAGACGCTTCAGATAGGCCAGTGATGAATATCCGGTGCCGAAATCGTCAATCGATAGGGAAAAACCCATCCCATGCAGGCGTTCCAGGGTTTGCTGGGCGCGGACCGGGTCATCCATGATGGCGCTTTCGGTAATCTCAAGGCAGAACGAGGACGGCGCGAGCTGGTGGCGCGCCAGAATTTCCCCAAACTTGAGCGGCAAGTCCTGGTCGAGCAAGTCACGCGGGGACAGGTTGACGGACACTTTCAGATCGATACCCATGGCGGCCAGTTGCTGACACAGGGCAGCCGATTGCTCGAGCACCCAACGTGTCAGAATCCGAATGAAGCCTGTCTGTTCGGCGAAGGCAATGAATTCATCCGGGAACAGGAAGCCCCGTTCCGGGTGTTCCCAACGCACCAGCGACTCGAAACCGACCACCTGTCCCGTATTGAGGCTGATCTTTGGCTGCACTCTTAGCCGGAATTCATCATGTTCCATGGCGGAGCGCATTTCGCTCAGAAGTGACAGGTTTTTTTCGCTCGAACTATCGATCCTGGCATCGTAGACGACAGCGCCATCCTTGCGCTGTTTGGCAGCGTACATGGCCACTTCGGCAATGCCGAGCAAGGTGTGGCTGCCCGCGGCATGCTCCGGATAGCCGGCAATGCCGAGGCTTGCGCCGATATCGACCGTCTGGTCTTCCAGTGACAGTGGTGTTTCCAGTGATGCCAGAATGCGCGCGGCCATTCGTTGCGCCTGCTCGATGTCGGTACCGCGCAGCAGCACGGCAAACTCATCGCCGCCCAGACGGGCGAGTTCGGCCGACGAATGCGCGCCATCAGCCAATGCCAGCTGCAGGCGTTGTGCAACCAAGCGCAGCAACGTATCGCCGAAACTGTGGCCCATGACGTCGTTGACATATTTGAATCGGTCCAGATCCATCATCAGTACGAACACCGAATGCCCGCGCTTTTCCGCTTCCGCAATCGATGCCTCCAACAGCAGGACAAACTGGGCACGGTTGGGTAGCTCGGTCAGCGGATCCCAATAAGCGAGGCGGTGGATCTCCTGTTCGCGCGCGGCCATCTTGTCGCGTATGTTGGAAAACGCATCGGCCAACTCACCGATCTCATGCTCGTGTATGAATTCCAGCGGGCTGTTGCCCTCGCGCCGCCCGGTGCTGGCGGGAAACCGGCGCGCCATGTGCATGACGGCGACAAAGCCGGCGGCGGCCGTCACAATGGTGCTCACGGCCAGGCCGATCAGCAGCCTTGCCGGGTGGCCGCCGTCGGCTGCCGTGCCCTGATGGATGACCAGTAAGCCCAACATCTGCACGACGATAATCAGCGCCAGGAAAAACATGACGGCCACCACGTCAAGATGAGGGATACGCGCCTTCATGGGCTCGAATCGCTTAACCACGTCTGAGCAGCATGGCCAGGCAGCAGAGCGGGTCGCTTGAACAATGTTGGCATTTGGGACATGCAGGTATCAACGATAGTCATTGGCATCAAAAGAAATACGGACTGAACAGGCAGTTCTTGCCTATTGTAGCTTCCATGAGGAAGTTCCGGTACTGGCGAGAAAGCTTTCGCGAGTATCAAGGCGCGCCGAAGATGTGCATTTGCCGATTGGCGTTAGACCGGTCTCCGTGGCATTGCCGAAAAGCATTGCATGAATTAAATCCTTTGTTTCCAGTTTTCTGTCAAACTTGATATGAGTAACCATGTAAAATTCGCAGAATTAGCCGATTGAATCGGTGCACCAACGAAATCAGTGAAACTAGGAAAAGAATGGATCGCAATGATTTGTTGTCTGCGACGCTGGCAGAATATCGGCGCGGGTTTTCGAAGTCAGTTGATCGTGCGCTGATGCTCAGTGCCGACGCACTGTTTGACAAGACCAACAGCAGCTACAGCACGACCGATCAAATGCGTTTTCTCGATGCGCGCGGCATCCTATTGGATCGCGATGCCGATCTACGCCTGCAGCTGCATCGGAACATGGACCAACTGCTGAGCCGCAGCATGGAGACCTCCTACAGTACATTTCGGCCTTCTTTTTTCTCCAGTCTACGCGCAGGCAAGCTTACGCTGGTCGATTCGAGTCTGTTTGAAGATGAATTGCGCATCGGTGACATGACCAACCGTTTTCGCAACGCCGCCGAGGAACCGCTGCGCGATTTGAATATCCGCATCGCCTATTTGTTCGAACAAGATGCGATCAAGGAGCGAGAAAACCCATTTCGCCCTTACCTATTATCGCGCAGCATTGCAATGGCGGTTGAAAGCCTGGGAGTTTCTGCCGATTTGACCGGCGTCCTGCTTGCCGAGCTGGGCGAGAACATGGAGCCGCTGGTCGCCGCGATTTACGATGATGTCAATACGCTGTTGGCCCACAATGGAATCGCGGCGCAACTTCAGATGGCAGCGCGCAGGCCGACAGTCAAGGTTGAACCAGCGTCGCCGGAAAAGGCCGATGAGAAGGCGACTGCGCTGGCAGGCCCGGGCACGATGGCAACATTTCACGATGGCGGGGCCGATCGGGTGCCGGCCGCTGCAAGCACGCGCACGGTCGAACAATTGCTTGAAATGGTCAGGGACATGGCTGCGACGACGTCGGGGGACACCATCGCGCCTGCGCCGACAGACCAGAGACCCGGCCAACGTGGTGGCGCACACCAGCGCCCATTCCAGCGCCAGGAACAATACGGGGACGAGGGATCGGCGCGTAATTCGGGCTATGCTGGGGGCAGCAACGATGGCGACGGTGCCAGTTCGCGTGATGCGCGCGATGACGCGCCCCTGACCAGCACAGGTATCGCAACGGGCAGCTGGTTAGGCGGAACACTGATGGTCGGCGAGGCGTTGCGCAAATTTTTTCTCGGTGAAAGCGGTGGGGGCCTAGCTGGCAACACCCAACGCAGTGCAACGATGCGACTGGCCGCCTCGGTCGATCAACTGATATCGGAACAGGCACCAGCGGGTGCGCAGATGGGCGACGTGAGAAATCTGCTGCTGGAACAGCGCGTCAGTCTCAACAGCATGACCGACAATGTCGGTGAAAAGATGACGATCGACATCGTCGCGATGTTGTTCGAATTTATCTTGCGCGATCCCCTGGTGCCCGCAGAGGTGCGCGCCCAATTAGGTCGACTGCAATTTTTGGTGCTGAAGATTGCACTGTTCGACACCAGCTTGCTGACCCAGAAACAGCATCCTGTGCGCTTGTTGCTCAATCGCATAGGCTCGATTTCGGTCGGCGTGATCCAGGCCGACCCGCGGGGGGAAAGGATCACCGCTGAAGTTTGCCGCATCGTCGAAATATTGTTGCGTGATGGACGGGGAAGCGGCGATCAGTTTTCGAGCATGCTCGATGAATTCGATGCCTTCATTGAAAATGAGCTGCGCGTCGGCGATGTCAATGTCGAGCGTGCCGTGCACTTGGCAAAGCAAGCCCAAAGCCGTACCTTGCGCTTCATGGATGCCACCGCAAAGATGAATGTCGCTTTGGCGGGTCTGCCGGTCGATCCGTTTTTACATGACTTTTTCGTCAACGTTTGGGTGCATGTGTTAGCGATTAGCGGGCAAACGGATGCCGATACGGCCCATTCCTTCAAGTTGCTGGTGCCCGATCTTCTATGGAGTATTGCCCCCAAGGTCAGCAAACAAGACCGTCTTGATTTATTTGCCTTGCTTCCAGGTATTTTGGGCACCCTGCGTGAGGGTTTGGCAATGCTGGAGCAAGCCGAAGAGCGGCAGCAGAGCTTGTTGAACTGGCTGGTCAACGCCCATACCAAGGCTCTGCGCTCGCGCAAAAAAGATTTGCCTGCGTTGAGTCTGTCATCATTTCACCGGCACTTCGATCAATTTATCAATGCGCAAGTCGCTGATCTGCCCGAGGTCGATTGCGTCAACCCGGACAAGTACCGGCAGTTTCTGGATGAATCCATCAAGAAACGCGATTTCCAGATTCAACTTCTCGATAGCGTGTTCGATCATGCCGAAGGCGTGCCGGTTGACGACAACGCGCGCGGTGCGGCGCCGCTACCGGTCTTGCCAGTTGAGTCGAGCGCGCGCGTGATGGAGCGCTTACGAAGCGGCATCGCCATTGCCATCACTTTGGGTGAGGAGCGCAGTTTGGGCCGACTCAACTGGATCGACGCGAACGCCGCCAATATCGTGCTGACGCTCGACGGACAGATCACGCCGTCGCTGATCAGTGTGCATTTGTTTCTGCACCTGTATCAGAGTGGCCGTGTCAGTTTTTTGGAGGCCACGCCGCTGTTCGAACGCGCCTTGGCGTCCTTGCTGGAGTCAGCGGACAGGATGGACTGAGCCGGTCGGCTTGACAACGCACGAATGCGCTTGAACTATCCCGCCGCGTTCAATTCTGGCGAAAACGATAGCAGCAAAATTCACGATTCGCACGCTTCATGATGAATGACCGCTGTTGGCCGACGACTGCCGATTGTACTCGACGGCGAAGTGGCGAAGGTGATCGCCACCACTGGCCAGTCAGGGCGCATCGCACCAAATTTCTGCCGATTCATCTAACGACAACGAACCCGCATCAAACCAACGAATACCGCACCAGGAATCGAGACACACTGGAGCTTGCGGGTAGAAAATTTGCGTAGCCAGATGCTTTAGCCAAGATTGCACGATTCCCTGGGCGCAGCGACAGTGATTGCCGTGATACCGGACCGGGATGAAAGTGGCCTTTGAATAGATGAGAGATCGACCGATGACGATTGCGGGAGCGAATTCCTCCGAAGCCTAGTTTCGCGTTGGGGAAACGCGGGCCGCTCGTTCCAACGTACCTAACGCCCACGATGCGCTGGAATCGCGTTTGAATGTCGTATCCATGGTCGTTCTCTTTCCAAATGCGGGGATCTTCGAACGACCGGTTACATGTCAGTAACCAAATGCCAAAACGCGTGGGCATGCGTTAAACCTAACCTTCCTGGCCTGGTGTTTTCCAACGAAGCCGTTCGTTGCCTTGTGGTCGATAGCCAAGGGCAACCCGACAAAATCCCACAGGAGAATTGCATGACAGAAGAAACAACGCAACAGAACATGGAGCAGGTCCGGGACCAGCTGCTGCGCTGGGCCAGTGCACCCGTGCTGGCAACCAGGATCAGAAATGCGGCGGGACGCTTAAGCAAGGGGGCACCTTCGAAGACGTAGTGCGGGCCACATTTTGCCTTGAAAAGCGCTCGGGGAAGTGGCTCGTGACGCACCAGCACATCTCCAAGCCGGCAGGCGATTAGCAGCAGAAATCGCAGTCAAAAAAAAGCTCCTGTTCAGGAGCTTTTCTATCAGTCACGCTGCTAGCCTGCCGAACGATCGATCATTCCCACTCAATCGTCGCCGGTGGTTTCCCCGAAATATCATACACAACCCGGTTGATGCCACGCACTTCATTGATGATGCGATTGGACACTTTGCCCAGCAAGCTGTGCGGCAGATGCGCCCACTGCGCCGTCATGAAGTCCAGCGTCTGCACCGCGCGCAGGGCCACCACGTACTCATAGGTCCGCCCGTCGCCCATCACGCCCACCGATTTAACGGGCAGAAACACCGCGAACGCCTGGCTGGTCGCTTCATACCAGTTCTTTGGCGCTGCGCCGGCGTCAATGCTTTCCAGCGCCGGCAATTCGCACAGCGTATTGCGCAGCTCTTCAATGAAGATGGCATCGGCACGGCGCAGCAGGTCGGCGAAATCTTTCTTCACTTCCCCCAGGATGCGCACGCCCAGACCCGGGCCCGGGAATGGATGGCGGTACACCATGTCATGCGGCAGGCCCAGCGCTACACCCAGCTTGCGCACTTCATCCTTGAACAGTTCGCGCAAGGGTTCAAGCAATTGCAAATTGAGCGTTTCCGGCAAGCCGCCCACATTGTGGTGGCTCTTGATGGTCTGGCCCTTCTTGCCCTTGCCCGCGCTTTCAATAACGTCCGGATAAATCGTGCCCTGCGCCAGCCATTTAGCGTTGGACAACTTGGCCGCTTCAACCTGGAATACTTCGACGAATTCACGCCCGATGATCTTGCGCTTCGCTTCCGGATCGGCAACCCCGGCCAGGTGGCCCAGGAACTGGTCTTCAGCGTCAACCCGGATCACTTTCACGCCCAGATTCTTGGCAAACATGTCCATGACCATCTTGCCCTCGTCCAGGCGCAGCAGGCCATGGTCGACGAACACGCAGGTCAGCTGGTCGCCAATGGCGCGGTGAATCAGCGCCGCCGCCACGCTGGAATCGACGCCGCCCGACAAACCCAGAATCACGTCATCGGTGCCCACTTGCGAGCGGATCTTTTCAACCGCTTCGGCAATGTAGTCGGGCATGTTCCACTCCGACTTGCAGCCGCAGATTTCATGCACGAAGCGTCCCAGCATCGCCTTGCCCTGGCTGGTGTGGGTCACTTCCGGATGGAACTGGACCGCGTAGAAGCGGCGTTCCTCGTCTGCCATCGCAGCAATCGGGCAGCTCGGGGTGTCGCCCATCAGCTTAAAGCCTGGCGGCATGTCGTTGACCTTGTCGCCGTGGCTCATCCAGACTTTCAGCATGCCATGGCCCTCGTCGGTCACGAAGTCGTTAATCCCCTTGAGCAACGCCGTATGGCCGCGGGCCCGCACTTCGGCGTAACCGAATTCGCGCACGGCGCCCATCTCGACCTTGCCACCTAGCTGGGCGGCCATGGTCTGCATGCCGTAGCAAATACCCAGTACCGGCACGCCCAGTTCGAATACGGCCTGCGGCGCGCGCGGCGATTCGCCGTCCAGCGTCGAATTGTGGCTGCCCGACAAGATCACGCCGGCGGCGCCATAATTGCGCACGAATTCGTCGCTGACGTCGTAGGGAAATACTTCGGAGAACACGCCGGCGTCGCGTACGCGGCGCGCGATCAGCTGGGTAACCTGGGAACCGAAATCGAGTATGAGAATTTTTGAGTGCATGTGGGGCGCTAGGAAAGTGATATTGGGAATCTGGCGGCAGAAAAACTGCGCGGCGAAAGGTTCGCCGCGCTGACAAGCATGATTACTCGCCGGAACGGTAGTTCGGCGCTTCTTTGGTGATCTGCACGTCGTGAACGTGCGATTCGCGCATGCCGGCCGAGGTAATCTCGACAAACTCCGCCTTCTCGCGCAGCTCGTCAATCGACGAGCAACCGCAATAGCCCATCGACTGGCGCACGCCGCCCACCATCTGGTAAATGATCGCCAGCACGCTGCCTTTGTAGGCAACGCGCCCTTCAATACCTTCCGGCACGAACTTGTCGGCCTTGATCGACGCATCCTGGAAATAGCGGTCAGCCGAACCGTCGGCCATCGCGCCCAGCGAACCCATGCCGCGGTACGACTTGAACGAGCGACCCTGATACAAGATCACTTCGCCTGGCGCTTCTTCGGTGCCGGCAAACATGCTGCCCATCATGACGGTCGATGCGCCCGCAGCCAGGGCCTTGGAAATGTCACCGGAAAAACGAATGCCACCGTCGGCAATGCACGGCACGCCGGTGCCAGCCAGCGCTTCGGCCACATTCGAGATGGCCGTTATTTGTGGCACGCCAACGCCAGCGACGATGCGGGTGGTGCAGATCGAACCCGGGCCAATGCCAACCTTGACCGCATCGGCGCCGTATTCGACCAGCGCCAGGGCAGCAGCCGCCGTGGCAATATTGCCGCCGATGA
>JBBJNO010000119.1:0-7752 GCA_037720875.1 Luteimonas sp.
CGGCTCCAGTGGTTGCGTGCTTTGACAGGCTCGGGATGCACGGGATGCACGGGTTGCACGGGTTGCACGGGATGCACGGGATGCACGGGATGCACGGGAACAGGGGTCGATTGACTGACAACAGACATGGGAGTTTTCCGAGGGACGTGACGGGGCAAGCCATGCAGTCTGGAAACCCGCTCCCACCCTGTCAACCCTATGTCCCCCATCTCAGTTGACAGAATTTCGACCCCAATCACGGCCACGCTGGGCCGCTGGCTGTGGCCATCGCGCTGCCTGCTGTGTGATGCGCTCGCCGAAGGACGACGCGATGTCTGCACGCCCTGCGCCGCAGCGTTGCCGTGGAACCGGGTGGCTTGCCTGCGCTGCGCGCTTCCGTTGCCGGCGCCGGCCGACGCGTGCGGGCAGTGCCTGCGCAAACCGCCGCCGCTGACCGAAACGCATGCGACCTTCGTCTATGGCTTTCCGCTCGATCGCCTGCTGCCGCGATTCAAGTTCCACGATGGCCTGGTCGCGGGTCGTCTGTTGTCGGAATGGATGCACGATGCGTGCAGCACGGTCGATCGTCCGGATGCATTGATTCCGATCCCGCTGCATCGCGCGCGACTGCGGCAACGCGGCTATGACCAGGCGCTGGAATTGGCACGGCCGTTGGCCAGATCGTTGCAGCTCGACCTGCGCGATGATCTGTTGCTGCGTACACGACACACGCAACCGCAATCGCGGCTCGGCGCTTTGCAGAGGCGACGGAATTTGCGCGGCGCCTTTGCCGTGCGCGAAGGCATTGCGCTGCCGCGACACGTGGTGCTGATTGACGACGTCATGACCACCGGCGCAACCCTGCATGCGGCGGCGAAGATGTTGTTGCGTGCGGGGGTGGAGCGGGTCGATGCCTGGGTGTGCGCGCGGGCGCCCTGAGCACCATGATCGCAGGTGCCGTAGGGCGGGTCTCGACCCGCCAAAGTGGCTCCAGAAACAGCAACGGGTCTTGACCGCCGAGACGTTGAAAATAAAAGCCGCGGGTCGAGACCCGCCCTACGATCAATTCATCCACTCCGTGAGCCACGGCCCCAGCGCGTAGTCCAGCGCGATACCGGCGAACACGGTCGCACCCACCCACTGGTTGTGCAGGAAGGCGCGAAAACAACCGTCGCGATCGCGGTGCCAGGCCAGCGCGAATTCGTTGACTACCAGCAGCAAGGCGACACCGAGCGCGCCCCAGTAGATCGGACCGAAGCCCGCGTGCCGTCCCACCAGCAGCAAGGCCACGAACATCAAGCCGTAGAGCGCCCCCTGCGCGATCAGATCGATGTCACCGAACAGGATCGCGGTGGATTTCGCCCCGGCGGCGATGTCGTCGTCGCGATCGACCATCGCGTACCAGGTGTCATAGGCGGTGGCCCAGAAGATGTTGGCGGCATACAGCACCCAGGCCAGCGGCGGCACCTCGCCGCGGATCGCCGCGAACGCCATCGGGATGCCCCAGCCAAAGGCGACGCCCAGGTACACCTGCGGCAGGTAGGTGTAGCGCTTGAGGTAGGGATAGCTCATCGCCAGCGCGATGCCGACGACGCTCAGCAGCACCGTCAGCCGATTCAGCGTCAGCACCAGCGCAAAGGCGAGCAGCATCAGCAGCATGAAGATCAGCAGCGCCTCGCGGCCGCGCACCGCGCCGGTCGCCAGCGGGCGGTGGCGGGTGCGCTCGACCTGGCTATCCAGCCAGCGGTCAGCGTAGTCGTTGACCACGCACCCGGCCGAGCGGGTCAGCCACACGCCGGCCGAGAACACGAACAGGATCCACAGCGGCGGCAACCCTTCGGCCGCCAGCCACAACCCCCACCAGGTCGGCCACAGCAGCAGCAGCCAGCCGATCGGCCGGTCGCCCCGGATCAGCGTCCAGTACAGCGGCAGGCGATCGCGCAAGGTCCGCCGCGGCGGCCTGGTGTGTTCATAGCGTTCGTAGGCCATCGGGCGCCATCAACAGCAAAGCGGCCCCAAGCCTAGCAGCGCGCTCGCGCCATCCGACGCGATCATGGAGAATATGCGGCTCCGCGCCCGTAGCTCAGCCGGATAGAGTAGTGGCTTCCGAAGCCATTGGTCGGGGGTTCGAATCCCTCCGGGCGCGCCACGCTTCACGATTGCGGCTTCTTATCGCCGCTCCACGATTGCGCAACCTGTCGATTGCGCAACCTGTCGATTCAACGAGAAGGGCCAGACGTGCGGAATTACGACCTCGATTTCCTCAAGAAATTCTCGCTGGTGCTCGGCTTCCTGGCCGCGGTGACGGTGGGCCTGATCCTGTTCGCCAGCTATCTGCACGGCACCTTGCCGGGCGAAGTCGATCCGCGCGCGGCCAAGCGCCTCGAGGCCCGCATCGCCCCGATCGGCGCGGTGTACGCCGGCGCGACCGGGGCCGCATCGCAGGCCGCCGCCGTCGCCGCGGCAGCAGCGAAGGCCGCGTCGCAAGTCGCCTATGGCGGCACGCTGGATGGCGCGGTGATCTACAACAACCTGTGCACGGGCTGCCACACCTCGGGCGTGGGCGGCGCACCCAAACTCGATGCCGCCGGCATGGGCGCGCGCATGGGCAAGGGCGCCGACCTGCTGCACAAGCACGCGATCGAAGGCTTCACCGGCAGCGCGGGCGTGATGCCGGCCAAGGGCGGCAACCCGGCGCTGACCGACGAGCAGGTGATCGCGACGGTGGACTGGATGCTGGGCAACATGAAATAAGCCGCGCTTGCTGTAGCCATCATTCGACGCCGCCTTCGGGCGGCGTTGTCGTTTTGAGATTTGGTCATCATTGACGCTGCGTGTCATTCCGGCTGAAACCGTCATTCCCGCGAAGGCGGGAATCCAGCGACTCGAGGCCGTGGAAAGCAAGGCACTGGATTCCCGCCTTCGCCGGAATGACGGTCCAGGAGATCCGCATTCGAAGGAGAGCCGCATTCGAACGTGTGTCTTCGATTGACAACGCTGCGCTTATGATCCGCCCCATGCCGACCCCTGCATTCCCGGACATCGCGACACCCCTGCTGCTCGCAGGCCCCGCCGGCCCGCTCGAGGCCATCGTCGAGCCGCCCGAGGCCGACGTGCCCGCGCAATCGGTGGTGGCCATCGTCTGCCATCCATTGCCGACCGAGGGCGGCAGCATGCACAACAAGGTGGTGACGATGGTTGCGCGCGGGTTGCGAGAACTGGGCGTGACCACGCTGCGATTCAATTTTCGCGGCGTCGGACAGTCGGCGGGTGTCTTCGATGATGGCAAGGGCGAGCTCGACGACCTGCGCGCGGTAGCAGCATGGGTGCGCGCGCAGCGTCCAAAGGATCAGCTCTGGCTGGCCGGTTTCAGCTTCGGCGCGTATGTGTCCTTGCGCGCCGCCAGCGAACTGCAGCCCAACGTGCTGATCTCGGTCGCGCCGCCGGCCGGGCGCTGGGATTTCGCCAGTGTCGAAACGCCGACGATGCCGTGGCTGGTGATCCAGGGCGAGCACGACGAGGTGGTCGACCCGCAAGCGGTGTACGCGTGGCTCAAGGACATCCAGGCGCAGGCCGAACTGGTGAAGATGCCCGACACCAGCCATTTCTTCCATCGCAAGCTGATGGACCTGCGCGGGGCGATCAAGAACGGCGTGAAACCGTACCTACCCGTTGCGCATGGCTGAGGCCGCAGCAACGGCGCAGCCGTCGGACCACTACGCAGCCGGCGTCGCGCGCGGCGACTGGCAGGACGATCCGGCGCAGCATGCGGCCCTGCAAACGCTCGATCGCATCCACGCGGCCTTGCTGCAATCGCCACCGCGCAAGGGATTATTGGGCGCGCTGTTCGGCGCGGGCGAGCCGCCGGCCGTGCAGGGTTTGTATTTATGGGGCGGCGTCGGCCGCGGCAAGACCTTCCTGATCGACCTGTTCTTTGACGGCTTGCCGATCGAGCAAAAACGCCGCACCCACTTCCACCGCTTCATGCGCGAGGTGCACGCGCAGCTGCGCGCGCACAGCGGCGAGCGCGATCCGCTGGCCGCGATCGCAAGCCAGTGGGGCGGGCAACTGCGCGTGCTGGTGCTGGACGAGTTCTTTGTCTCCGACATCGGCGACGCGATGCTGCTCGGCCGGCTGCTGGAGAAACTCTTTGCCGAAGGCGTGGTGCTGGTGACCAGCTCCAACACGCCGCCGCAAGCGTTGTACAAGGACGGCCTGCAACGCGCGCGCTTCGAACCGGCGATCGCGCTGATCGAGGCGCACTGCACGGTCGTGCATCTCGACAGCCCCACCGATTACCGTTTGCGCGCGCTGACCCGTTCGCCGGTGTATCGCGCGCCGCTGGACGCAGAGTCCGATGCATGGCTGCAATCGCGCTGGAACGAGCTCACCCACGGCTGCCCGCACGAGAACGGGCCGCTGCACATCGACGGCCGCGCCATCGCCGTGCGCGGCCTCGCTGAAGGCCTCGCCTGGTTCGATTTCGCCGCGCTGTGCGAAGGCCCGCGCGGCAGCGCCGACTACATCGAGATCGCGCAGGAATTCCATACCGTGCTGCTCGGCGACATCCCGGTGATGGGCGCGCAACACGACGACGCAGCGCGCCGCTTCGTCACGCTCATCGACGAGTTGTACGACCGCCACGTCAACCTGGTGTGCACCGCGGACGCAGCACCGGCGGCGTTGTACACCGGCGAACGCCTGCATGCGGCGTTCGAGCGCACCGCCTCCCGGCTGATCGAGATGCAGTCGGCGGAGTACCTCGCGCTGGAGCATCGTGCCTGATCATCGCGCCTGATCATTGCGCACGCACGTCCTTCGTAGGAGCGGCTTCAGCCGCGAGCTCCGGGTTTATCGTGGGCAAAACAATCGCAAACGAAGAGCTCGCGGCTGAAGAGCTCGCGGCTGAAGCCGCTCCTACAAGAAGCCGAGGCCTGCGTTGACTACGCCGGCGTCCTGCGCATCACTCGCAACGCGCCGTAGATCGCCACCAGCACCACCATCGCGATGCCGATCGCCAGCCATTCCTTCGAGGTCAGCGTCGCCACGATCGCGATCATCCCCATCACCGCCAGCAGCGGGATCGCCGGGCCACCCGGCAGCACGAACGGCTCGCCGCGCTCCCGCAGGTTCATGCGTTGCGCGCGCCATGCGGCGATGCTGACCAGGATGTACACCAGGCCGATCGCGCCGCCGGAAATCAGCGCCAGCCCATCGAAGCTGCCGCCCAGCGCCAGCAGCAAACCCAGCGCGGCGTGCGTGGCCAAGGCCAGCAGCGGCACGCGATGTTTGGCGCTGACGCCTGCGAACGCGTGCGGCAGGTAACCGTCGCGGCCCAGCGCGAACAGCAATCGCGACGAGCCCAGCAGGTTGCCGAGCAAAAAGCCCGTCATCGACACGCACGCGGTCAGCAACAACAGCAGGCGGGCAGGCGCCCACAGGGCGCCGGCGGTGTCGGCGATCGGCACGCCGCTGGTGGCCAGCTGTGGTCCGAGCACGCCCTGGCCCACGATCTGCAGCGACATATACAGCAGCACCACCAGCAGGATCGCGACCATGGTCGCGCGCGGCACGCTGCGCGACGGATCGCGCACTTCGCCCGACGGCACCAGCGCGGTCTCCATGCCCGAGTAGGCGAACATCACCAACACCATGCCGGCGCCGAGCGCGCCCCACGACGGCACGTCGCCGATGGCGAAGCTGACGTTGCCCCAATCGACGAAGAACAGACCGATGCCGGCCAGCAGGAACAACGGGGTCAGCTTCAACGCCGCCAGCGTCGTGATCGCGCGCGCGCCGAGTTTCACACCGTAGGCATTCAACGCAAACAACACCACGTACACCCCGGTCAGCAACAAGCCGCGCGGCAGCGGTTGCGCGAAATACGGTTGCAGGTGGGCGACCTGCACCGACAACGCCGCGGCCACGCCCGCGCTGGAGGTGACGTTGCTGACCCACATCAGCGCGCCGGCGATGAAACCCGCGAACGGCCCGAAGGTCGCGACCAGATAGGTGTACGGCCCGCCGGTGGCCGCGGCGCGGCTGCCGATGGCGGCGAAGCACAACGCGATCGGGATGATCGCCAGTGCGCCGGCGACCAGCGCCAGCGGCGCGGCGGCGCCGAGCTGCGTGGAGAGCGCGGACGGCATGCGGAAGATGCCGCCGCCGACGATGATGTTGATGACCGCGGCGGTCAGCGCGAAGGAGCCGATGGTGCGGATGAGGGCGGCATCGCCTTCGAGTGGCAGCGGCGCCTTGCGTTGCATGTCGTTGTTCATGCCGTCCCCTGTGTCCGGTTTGCGGTCGGCGCAGCCTCGCATGGACGCGGGGCAAACGCGAGTGGGTGGGTTCCTTCTCCCCTCGGGAGAAGGTGGCGCGCAGCGACGGATGAGGGCGCGGACGTTCAGATCGCAGTGGACCTTCCATGACGCGTCACTCTCCCGCCCTCAACTGTCGCTGTCGCGACATCTTCTCCCGGAGGGAGAAGAAAGCAGGCGCCCCGCGAACGGGACGTTCCTACAAAGCATTTCGCAACAGCACGCGGCTTAGAATGCCGCCATGAACACCCCCCGCGATTCACTGCTTGGCCAGGACGTCGCCTATCCGCAGACCTACGACCCCGGCCTGCTGTTCCCCATCGCGCGCAAGCTCGGCCGCGATGCCATCGGCATCGACGAGCCTCCGCCCTTCATCGGCGTTGACCGCTGGCATGCCTACGAATTGAGCTGGCTCGACGCGCGCGGCAAGCCGCAGGTGCAGACGGCGGCGCTCGTGGTGCCGTGCGATTCGCCGAACCTGATCGAATCCAAATCGCTCAAGCTCTATTTCAACTCGCTCAACGCGCATCGCTTCGACGACGACGACATCGCCGCGATGACGATCGCCTCGGACCTGTCGCGCACGGCCGGGATGCGCGTGGACGTGCAGTTCGGCCTTCCGGCCGTGTCAGCGCACGACGAGTTGTCCCTCTGCATCGACGGCCTCGACATCACCGTCGATGATTACGGTCCGCCGAACGCGCGGCATCTGCTTGCCGATGCAGAGGCCGATGCAGAGGTTGCCATTGACGAAACCCTGCATTCGCAGCTGCTGAAATCCAATTGCCCCGTCACCGGACAACCCGACTGGGCCTCGCTGCACCTGCACTACCGTGGCCCGCGAATCGATCGCGCGGGACTACTGCGTTATCTGCTGTCATTCCGCGAGCACGCCGAGTTCCACGAGCAATGCGTCGAACGGATCTTCGTCGACGTCATGCGCCAGTGCCGTCCGCAGGCGCTGTCGGTGGAGGCGCGCTACACGCGCCGCGGCGGCCTCGACATCAATCCCTGGCGCGCGACCGCCGGCATGAACATGCCGCCGCCTGCGCGCGACCTGCGCCAGTAACCTCCGCGCACGATTGACCCTGGAGCGGAGCTTGCTCCGCTGCTCTTCCGATAGGGCCCAAGCGGGGCCCCGCTCTACGGGGCGGACTTCACGCCGCGGCGATGAATCCTTAACGAGCGCCATGCAACCGTGTCGCCACCCCAGACAGGGGCAGGAGCACCCAGCATGAGCAATGACAAGAAACCCGATTTTTCCAATGTCCAGGGCGACTCCAGGCGCACCGGGACGTCGAACCGATCGGCCGATTTTTCCAATGTCCAAGGTGGCTTTCGCACCACCGCCGAAGACACCACGCCGGCGGCGGCGCAACGCAGCTACACCGTCGCATCCGGCGATTCGCTGTCGCGCATCGCCAAGGCGCACTACGGCAAGGCCAGCAAATGGCGC
>JBBJNO010000120.1:0-7724 GCA_037720875.1 Luteimonas sp.
AGGACCAGTACCAACAGGATTCCACGCATCAATTGACCCCACAGTCGGCGCGCAGGCGCGCGTTCAAGCCACGTTCCTCGACACCCAGCGTTGCACGCTCGCTCGGCATCGCATTGAAAAAACGACGACGCAATTGACTACGCCGGTCCGACAATCGATCGCAGACTTCTTCCTGCGGCAGCGGATGACACTGATCCTGCACCCAGGTGCCGCCGTCGTAGACCGCGCCGTAACCGTACCCTCCCGGCGCCGGCCCGAAGCGGTCGCGTCCCGCATCCGCGCCGGGCGGTGGCGCGCCGATCCTGTCGCCGAGCGCCAGGCGTTCCCGGTAGACGGGATAACCCAGCGTCCACAACGGCACCCAGCGCCGGTTGCCGTCGTCGTTGTCGCTGCTGTAACTGGATCCGTCGAGGCGCACGCATTCGTACAACGGGCGCGGCGGGTTGATGACGACGTAGCGCACGATGTCCGGTGGTGTGGAAGACATCACCGGGTGTTGCGTGGCAGCAGGCGTTCTTGCCCGCGAAGCGCGTGTCGATCCCGGCGGCGGATCCTTCGGCCGCAGCATGCTGCGCTTCTGTTGCTGTTGTTGCCCGGTGGCGCAGGGCGAATCGCGCAACGTGAGCTTGCCCTTGACGTCGACGCAGCGATAGATGGTGACGTTGTCGTCCGCAGCCGAGGCGCTGCCACCGGCCAGCAACAGGAACATGACGAAGGTGGCGGCGCGGAACATGCGCCCATCTTCCACGCGTGGGGCGCGCGGGCAAGCCGAATCCATTCAGACCGTGGCCACGCGTGGGCCGCCATTCATGCCGACAGTGACCCCGATGGTAGGTGCCTCGGCTCCGGTAACGACCGCCCCGGGCTCGTCATTCCCGCGAAGACGAGAGCGGCGGCGCCGACGGTTCCATCCACGCCGTCATCCTGGTGTCCCAGGTGCCGACGAATTGATCGCTGAGCTGCTTGTGCTGCATGCCGGGCGTGGACGCTTTCTGCCACGCGGCCATCATCGCCTGCGTCTCGGCACTCATTTTTGGCGGGCCTTGTTTCGCGGCATCGTCTTGCGCAAAGACTACCGATGCGGCCGATGCGCATAGCGCGGTGGCCAGCAATGCGATGCCGATCCGATAGGTGCTCTTGCGCATGGTGGGGCTCCTGTGCGTGGGAATGGATGCGGCCGCGATGCTACGCCCGCCACCGCGATGGCGCATGCGGCATTGCGGTAACTCAGTCGCGCAGCGCGCTGCCGTCGCGTGCATCGCGGATCGGTGTGGGGCGATCGAGCCGGCCGGTCTCGCCTTCGACCACGCCGTCGATGTGGGAATGCAGCACCGGATCGAGCTCGGACAGCGATGTCACGGCCGGCAAGCCGCTGCGATTGGCACTGGTCGACACCAACGCGCCGCGGCACGCATTGCATAACGCCATCACCACCGGATGCGCGCTGATGCGCACGGCGATGCCGTCGTGCGCACCGGTGATCCAGCGCGGCGCCAAAGCGCTCGCCGGCATCACCCAGGTGTGCGGCCCCGGCCACGAGGCCAGCACGTCGGCGAGGCGATCGGTGGGCAGGCCGGGGAGATCGAGCAGCGACTTGAGCTGGTCCAGATGCGAAGCGACCAGGATCACGCCCTTGTCCACGGTGCGTCGCTTGATCTCGAGCAGACGCAGCACGGCGGCCTCATGCATCGGATCGCAGCCCAGTCCCCACACCGCTTCGGTCGGATAGGCAAGGATGCCGCCGCGTTTCAGCACGGCGGCGGCTTGGTCGACGGACAGTCGCGGCGTGGGCATCGGCGCAGGATAGTGACGGAGCGTTATGTTCGCGTTGGGAGAAGGATGGTCGTCGGGAGTACGCAATGCACCACAACCGCAGGCCCGTCATCAATTCACGCTCCTGAAACAACGGCATGCCCACCAAGGCAGGCTCGCGACGGGAATTTGCGCAGGCGTGGCGAATATCCCGGGCGCCGCCTGCGACCTGATCCGGGCTACGCACTTTTGATCGTCATTCCCGCGAAGGCGGGAATCCAGTGCCTTCGCTTGAAAGGCTCAAGTCGCTGGATTCCCGCTTTCGCGGGAATGACGGTGTGATTTCAGCGTGCGGATTCTTGTCGCAGCACTGGGCATTTATTGAACGAAAACAAGCAACACACCCGATGGATCCATGACATGCAGAACAAGCGAGTCGCCAACCACTTCCGGCGGCTTGATGCGAACGTCACCGAATTCACCGCTGTCCGCGATGGTGCGCGCCTTCCGATGCCAGGCCTCGACGTCATCGACGCCGATGGCCACCATGAAGTTGTCGGCCCAATCCTTGACGTGAATCCTGCAGCCGGAAGCGATTGCCATTGAGTTCGAAATCAGCCGTGCCGCCCCATCCTTCCGACATCACAAACCCGAGCGCGGCGTAGAAACGCTTCGACAGCGCGAAGTCTTTCGAGGGCATATAGACCTTGAAAGTGTTGATTCTCGGCGACATCGCTGACTCCTCGCAGATCGTACGCTACGAACTTCAGCACGGAATGCTGATTCAAGCGGAGTTCCAAAGCGGGTTCGGTTTGAATAAATCGTTAGGGCGCTTTCTTTTGCCACGCTGCGCGATTGGCTGCTCTTCCTGGAATCTGTTCAATCTGATCGCGATCACGCAATCGGTAAAAGACTTGTTTCATCGTGTTCTCAGACTTAATTCCCGTAAGCTCGCGACCAATGCTGTTGGTGATCTCGCGATTCTTCTGTAAGTACTCCATTACAAGTTGCTCTGGAGAGCCGAGGCTCTCGTGGCGAAGTACTACCATTACAGACGCGTCTCGCTCTTCAATGATTGGTTTCTTTAGACGAAGCTTGTCCATCGCTTCGAACGTTGTCCGAAGCCCTTCCCCGACATCTTTGTTGGGTGGATCCTTGAACTTGTTGACCAAGCGAACCAGCTTTGGATTTCTAGCAAATTGGGTCTTGGTGATATTTTCAATCGTGACGTGACCGGGCAACCTACCCGGACTCTCGATCTCTACACGATTATCGAAGATGCGCACCTGTACGTCCGCCGGGATGCTGTAATCTCGGTGAAGCACAGAATTTGTCAGCACCTCATGAAGCGCTTCGTCTGGATAGATGACTGGCTCCAGGCCTTCCGGGCCTAGCTTCTTGATCTCCTCGATTAGCCGCTTACAGCGCTCGACTGCGGCATAGACGAGCGAGTAAATAGGGCCTTCTACCGTAAGCGGATCAAATGCCAGATAGTCCCGCTCCCCTTCATTTTTCGTCTTGTAGCGAAGTATTTTGACGGCAGAACGTTTTGGCAAAATTGCCTGTGGCAGATCGGAATAAAGAAGCACCGCTGCCACTGTCGGCCGGTCATCCAGTACAACTCGCTGCTTCCTTAGCCATTCTTCCGGTTCGGCCGAAGGGACAGCTCCGAGTAAGAATTCGAGCATGATGCTTGAGTTCGCAACGTCTACCAGCGGCGCGGTCGTAAGCTCATCTTCAAAGGACTTGATGCCTTTGTCGTACCTCAAGCGATCAATTGCCTCCGTGCCATCAACAGGCAGGTTTTGGGCGCCACGACGAACATGGACCTTCCCCGAAGTAGCGAATAGGATCTCTTGAGTCTTGAAGAGCGTTAGATGGAGAACAAGGCCGGGCGCAACGGGTGCCGTCAGGAACTCTGCTGCGTAGTGATTCCCAAGCGGGCTCATCTTTTCGATGACTTGGAAGAAAGAATTTCCCGCCTCCTGATCGGAAAGGCCATTCCAATTACGCTGTTTGCCGTAAAGGCCGATCGTTTCTTCAATACCGATAAATACTTCGCCGCCGCTCGTGTTGCAGAAGGCAGATACGGTCTTTGTCAGCGTGGCTGGCGTGATGTCGGCGCTTTTCAAGTCGACAAAATGGGACTCTTCTATCGAGAGCAACAACTCGTATTGCTCTTGATTCAGAGCTCTGATCTCGACCGGCATATGGACTCCAAAAGCAGCGTAATGATGTACTAGAACGGCGCGTCGTCATTGACTCTGACCGCTTTCGTAATTTTCTTGGCGACGGTTTTTTTCGCGACCTTCTTCGTCACTTTTTTCTTCGCAGATTTTTTCGACGCTTTCTTGCCAGCTTTCTTTGCAACCTTCCTGGTTGCTTTCTTCGCCAGCGCAGCTTCCTCCTTAACCGCAGTTTTTTTGGCCGCTGTCTTCTTCGCCCCAAACTTCCCACGGCGCATCGGCTTGCCGGTCTCCTCCATCAGCTTGACCACTTCCTCAAGCGTCAAAGAAGCCGGCTCGCGATCCTTGGGAATGCGGCCGTTGAGCTTGCCGTCGCTGATGTACGGACCGTAGCGGCCGTTGAGCACCTGGATGTCGCTGCCGTCGAATTCCTTGATGATGCGGTTGCGGGCGATCTCTTCCTTTTCCTCGATCAGGAATACCGCGTGCGCCAGATCGATGGTGTAGGGGTCGTCTTCCTTCTTCAGCGACGCATACACGCTGCCGCGCTTTGCAAACGGGCCGAAGCGGCCGATGCCGACGCTGACCTCTTCCTCCTTGTCGAGGCCGAGCTTGCGCGGCAGCCGGAACAGGTCGATGGCGTCGGCCAGTCCGATCGTGTGCATGCTCTGGCCGGGACGCAGGCTGGCGAACGTCGGCTTGTCCTCGTCCTCGGCGGTGCCGATCTGCGCATACGGCCCGTAGCGGCCCAGACGCACGCTGACCGGCTTGCCGGATTTCGGATCGGTGCCCAGGTCGCGCGCGCCGGTGGCTTCGCTGCGATCGACCGACTCGGTCTTCTCATCGACCAGCTGCTTGAACGGGCCCCAGAATTTTTCCATCAGCGGCACCCACTCCTTCTCGCCGCGCGACACCTCGTCGAGTTCGTCTTCCAACTTCGCGGTGAAGTCGTAATCGACGTACTGGGTGAAGTGTCCGCTGAGGAAATTCGACACGGCGCGGCCGACGTCGCTGGGACGGAAGCGGCGGTTCTCGAGTTCGGCGTATTTGCGGAACTGCAGCGTCTGGATGATCGACGAGTACGTCGACGGCCGGCCGATGCCGTATTCCTCCAGCGTCTTGACCAGCGACGCCTCGGAGAAGCGCGGCGGCGGCTCGGTGAAATGCTGGTCGGCGTGGATGCGCTCGAGCGGGATGCGGTCGCCGGTCTTCATCGGCGGCAACTTGCGGCCCTCGTCCTCGTCCTCGGCGGCCTTGGTGTCCTTGCCTTCCTCGTAGACCGCGAGGAAGCCCGGATCGATGATCGTGGTGCCGCTGGCGCGGAAGCTGTGGTCGCTGCCGGCGGCCAGGTCGACGCTGACCGTGTTCATCGTCGCCGGCACCATCTGCGAGGCGACCGCGCGTTTCCAGATCAGTTCGTACAGACGGCGGCCGTCGTCGTCGAGGAAGCGCGCGACTTGCGCGGGCGTGCGCAGTGCAGACGTGGGGCGGATCGCCTCGTGCGCTTCCTGCGCGTTCTTGGATTTGGTGACATAGGTGTTGGGCTTGTCGGGCACCGCTTTCGTGCCGAAGTCGCGCGCGATCACGTCGCGGATTTCGGCGACGGCTTCGGCGGAAAGATTCACCGAGTCGGTACGCATATAGCTGATCAGGCCGACCGGGCCTTCCTCGCCGATCGCCACGCCTTCGTACAGTTTCTGCGCCACGCGCATGGTGCGGCTGGTGGTGAAGCCGAGCTTGCGCGAGGCTTCCTGCTGCAGCGTGGACGTGGTGAACGGCGCGGCCGGGCGGCGCTTGCGTTCCTTGCTGACGACATCGGTGACATGCAGAAATCCGGGTGCAGCGGCGGCCACGATCCGGCGTCGTGCCTCTTCGGCGCTGTCGCCTTCGGTGATGGTGAACTGCTCGAACTTCTTGCCGTCGTACTTGTTGAGCTTGGCGGTGAAGGTCTGCGAGGGATGCGCGCACTCGGCCTCGATCGACCAATACTCGCGCGCGATGAAGGCTTCGATCTCCTCCTCGCGCTCGACGATCATCCGCAGCGCCGGCGACTGCACGCGGCCGGCGGACAGCCCGCGCTGCACCTTGCGCCACAGCACCGGCGACAGGTTGAAGCCGACCAGGTAGTCCAGCGCGCGCCGCGCCTGCTGCGCATCGACCAGGTTGCCGGCGATCTGGCGCGGCTTGGTCATCGCCTCCTTGATCGCGCGCGGCGTGATCTCGGTGAACACCACGCGCTGCAGCGTCTTGTCCTTGAGCAGGCCGCGCTCCTTGAGTATCTCGGCGATGTGCCAGCTGATGGCCTCACCCTCGCGATCCGGATCGGTCGCCAGGAACACCGCGTCGGCGCTCTTGGCGGCCTTGGCGATGGCGGCGACGTGTTTCTCGTTTTTCTCGATGAGGTCGTAGCGCATCGCGAAGTGGTTGTCGGGATCGACCGCGCCTTCCTTGGGCACCAGGTCGCGGACGTGGCCGTAGGAGGCGAGGACGGTGAAGTCCTTGCCGAGGTACTTGTTGATCGTCTTGGCCTTGGCGGGCGATTCGACGATGAGGAGGTTCTTGGCCATTGCAGTTGGGAGTCCAGGCGCGCGACCGGCTCGGTCGGGCGACGCAAATAAGAAGTACAGAAGGCAACGCCCGGGGCGCGGAAGCCACGGGCGTTCAGGATCGTTCTATTTATAGTGGAATCACGTCCGGGCAGGCGCTGTCAAGCGGCACGGCGGGCATTTGGGGCATACGGCGCATGTGCTGGCAGGGATTTTCGTTATAGATCACACGGGTTAACGCGGATAGGGCGAGCCGGGGAGAGGGCGCGGTGCGATGGCTTGATCCGCATCGATCGGGTTTGATCCGCGGCAAATGGCCTTCGTCTTGTAGAGCGGAGCTTGCTCCGCTGCTCTCCCGGTAGAGCCCCAGCGGAGCAAGCTCTGCTCTACGCAAGCGACGCCTTCGGCCTAGTGCACCGGCTCCGGATCATCGGAGAACATCTGCGTTTCCATCCAGGCGTAGGCGGCTTCGGCACCGGGCTGGTTGAACAGCACCATCAGCACCACCCACTTGAGGTCGTCGAGGTCGAGCTCATCCTGGTCCAGTGCCATCGCGCGGTCGAGCACCAGCTCGCGCTGGCCTGCGTCGAGGATGCCCTGCTGCTCCAGGAACAACAGGAAACCGCGACATTCCACGTCCAGCTTGTCGAGTTCCGGGCCGAAGAACACACGGGTCGGGCCGTCCACGCGCGGGGTGCCGACGCTGGGGCGCTGGTCTGCGAGGGCGTCGAGCCAGTCGAAGGCCTTGCTGATTTCCGCCGGGCTGAAACCCGCCTGGATCAGGCCGTTCTGGAGGGAGTCGCGGTCACGGACGAGATCGGCATCGTCGGTGAAGTAATGCTCGAACAAGTACAGCAGGACATCCAGGATGCTTTCTTTCATTTCCCTCGGCCTGCGCCAACGGCGCGTTGAAGGAGCGGGTGTTTAACGACCCAGGGACTTGTCACCGCCCGACTTGCGGGTATAGCGACCGTGTTCGACGGCAACACGGTTCTCAAGTTCCATGACCAGCAGCATGGAGGACAGGTTGGCGGCCGTCAATCGGGTGCGCTCGACCAGTTGATCCATACCGGTTGGGTCGTGGCCCAGCGCTTCCCACAAGCGCTGGTAGTCGGGGTCGTCCTTCGACGAGCTCTTGAAGAGCGGCGCGCTGGGCAAGGCGAGCGGCGGCGTGCCACCGACAGTGTCCGACGTGGGGGCATGCAGACGGTCGCGCAAGGCGACCGCCAGTTCGGCGGCT
>JBBJNO010000121.1:0-7666 GCA_037720875.1 Luteimonas sp.
ATCCAGAGACTTCGCACCCAGGAGTTCGCATGCCCCCCAGCCACAACCCCAACCTCTTCTACGCCACCACCATCGTCTCGGTGCGCCGCAACGGCCGCGTGGTGGTCGCGGGCGATGGACAGGTCACGCTCGGCAACACGGTGATGAAGGCCAACGCGAAAAAGGTGCGCCGGCTCGGCAAGGACGGGCAGGTGCTGGCCGGCTTCGCCGGCGCGGCCGCGGATGCCTTCACGTTGTTCGAGTTGTTCGAGTCGAAGCTGGAAAAACACGGCCAGCTGACCCGCGCCGCGGTGGAGCTGGCGAAGGATTGGCGCACCGAACGCCGCTTCGGCAAGCTCGAGGCCCTGCTTGCGGTCGCCGACAAGGAAACCTCGCTGATCGTCAGCGGCACCGGCGATGTCATCGAGCCGGAAGACGGCCTCGTCGCGATCGGCTCGGGCGGCATGTACGCGCTGTCGGCGGCGCGCGCGTTGTTGCTGCACACGGAACTCGACGCAAAAAGCATCGCCGTGGAGTCGCTCAACATCGCTGGCGACGTGTGCATCTACACCAACAAGAACATCGTCGTCGAAGAACTCTGATCGGGCACTTGTAGGAGCGGGCCGCTCCTACGACCAACGGAAGTCCCCGCGGGACAAAATCCTCCACACGTTTTGCGAAACCACCCATGCCCAACTTCCCCAACACCTCCGCCACCATGACCCCGCGCGAGATCGTGCAGGAGCTCGACCGCCACATCGTCGGCCAGCAGGCCGCCAAGCGCGCAGTCGCCATCGCGCTGCGCAACCGCTGGCGGCGCATGCAGCTCGATCCGGAACTGCGCGACGAGGTGATGCCGAAGAACATCCTGATGATCGGCCCCACCGGCGTCGGCAAGACCGAGATCGCACGTCGCCTGGCGACGCTGGCCAACGCGCCGTTCGTCAAGGTCGAGGCCACGCGCTTTACCGAGGTCGGCTACGTCGGCAAGGATGTCGAGCAGATCATCCGCGACCTCGCCGACACCGCGGTCAAGCTCTATCGCGAGCAGGCCAAGCAACGCGTGCGCACGCAGGCCGAGGAACGCGCCGAAGACCGCATCCTCGATGCGTTGCTGCCACGCCGCGCGCCCAGCGGTTTCGGTTTCAACGCCAACATGGGCGCCAACACCACCACCGTCGATATCGGCAGCGAGCCGTCCGCGCACGTCAACTCGCCCGAAGCCAACGACACGCGCGCCAAGTTGCGCCGGCAATTGCGCAGCGGCGCGCTGGACGAACGCGAGATCGAGATCGAGACCGCGGTCAATGTCGGCGTCGACATCATGGCGCCGCCGGGCATGGAGGAAATGGGCCAGCAGTTGCGCTCGATGTTCTCGCAGCTCGCCAGCAACAAGACCCACACCCGCACCATCGCGATCAAGGCCGCGCGCCCGCAACTGATCGAGGAGGAAGCCGGCAAGCTGGTCAACGAGGACGAGATCCGCGAGGCGGCGATCGAGGCCTGCGAACAGCACGGCATCGTCTTCATCGACGAGATCGACAAGGTCGCCAAGCGCTCCGAAGGCTATGGCGCCGATGTCAGCCGCGAAGGCGTGCAGCGCGACCTGTTGCCGCTGGTCGAAGGCTCGACCGTCAGCACCAAATATGGTGCGGTCAAAACCGACCACATCCTGTTCATCGCGTCGGGCGCATTTCATCTGGCGAAACCCAGCGATTTGATCCCGGAAATGCAGGGCCGCTTCCCGATCCGCGTCGAGCTCAGTGCATTGGGCAAGGACGAATTCGTCCGCATCCTGACCGAGCCGAAGGCGTCGCTAACCCGCCAGTACATCGAGTTGCTGAAGACCGAAGGCGTGTCGCTGCAATTCACCGACGACGCCGTCGATCGCCTCGCCGAGATCGCCGCGCAGGTCAACGAGCGCCAGGAAAACATCGGCGCCCGCCGCCTGCACACCGTGCTGGAACGCCTGCTGGATACGTTGAGTTATGAAGCGCCGGATCGCGACGGCCACAGCGTCAGCATCGATCGCGCGTATGTCGATGCGCATCTGGGCGAGCTGGTGCAGGATCCGGATTTGAGCCGCTACATTCTTTGATCTTGTTCTTCCCTCTCCCCTTGCGGGAGAGGGTGCCCGAAGGGCGGGAGAGGGTCAGCGAAGTGCGATTGCGCAACGTCTGTCGCCTGCAGGCGTCGGCCGCATCCCTCCCGCAAGCAGGGTAAGGCGGGCGGCGGTGCGATAATCGCCGAATGAACGAATCCGGAAAACCCGACACCACCCACTTCGGCTACCGCGAAGTCCCCACTGCCGACAAGCAGAAGCTGGTCGGCGAGGTGTTCTCGTCGGTCGCCGGCAACTACGACCTGATGAACGACCTGATGAGCCTCGGTATCCATCGGGTGTGGAAGCGCTACTTCGTGGCGACGTCGCAGGTGAAAAAAGGCGATCGCGTGCTCGACCTGGCCGGGGGCACCGGCGACATCGCGGCGTTGTTGCGCGACAAGGTCGGCGACAGCGGCGAAGTGATCCTCGGCGACATCAACGCCGGCATGCTCACCGTCGGCCGCGACCGCATGACCGATCGCGGCCATGTGCGCGGGTTCGCGTACGTGCAATGCAATGCGCAGGATCTGCCGTTCCCGGATGCCAGCTTCGACGCGGTCACGATCGCGTTTGGCCTGCGCAATGTCACCGACAAGGATGCGGCGCTGCGCGAGATGCATCGTGTGCTGAAGGTCGGCGGGCAGGCGCGTGTGCTGGAGTTCTCGCAGGTGACGGCGGAGTGGTTCAAGCCGCTGTACGACTTCCACTCATTCAACATCCTGCCCCGGCTCGGCAAGCTGTTCGCGAAGGATGCCGGCAGTTACCAGTACCTCGCCGAATCGATCCGTCAGCATCCGCCGCAGGACGAACTGAAGACGATGATGGCGACGGCCGGCTTCGAGCGCTGCGACTACAGGAACCTCAACGCGGGCATCGTCGCCATCCACACCGGCTACAAGGTCTAGGGAGGGTCTGAATAAAAGACTGTGTTGTCCGCAAAGGACGCGAAGGACGCAAAAAAAGTGCGTAGTGACGCTGTTCTTTGCGTCTTTGGCGTCCTTTGCGGACTTGATCAGAGCTTCCCTAGGCGCGTCACGCCTGTGCACGCATGGCGCATCGCATGCTGGTGTGCTTGGTAGAGCGGAGCAAGGTCCGCTCCACTGGCGCATGCAAAAGAAGCGCGCTCAGAATTGTGGCTGCCAGGCGTAGCTGAGTTTTAGAAAGACGTTGCGGCTGTTGGCGAACAAGTTGTTCTGCAGGTCGTCGGAGTAGCCGCCTTGCGAATAGCCGGCGTACAGGGCGCTGCGTGGGTTGAGTTTGTACGAGTACAGCAACTGCGATGCGAGGTCGCGCGCGCGCAGGTTCACCGGCCGCGTGTGCAAGGCCTGGTCGCGCGCCACGTCGCTGCCCTGCAGCGAAAGCCGTACGCGTTGGCGTGGATCGAGTTGCCAGCTGAGGCGGCCGTCGATCACCTTGGCATCGAAGACCGTGCCGCCATCGCGACGCAGGCGCTGGTGGGTGTAATTCACGTTGAGGTTGATGCCGCGGCCGATGTCCATCTCCAGCCACGGCTGCCAGTCGGTGATGCGGCCCATGCGCGACGCGGCGAGATCGAGCTGGTCGCCTGTGCGGTAGAACATGCCGGCCTTGAAACCGGGGCGGACCGTGGTCTGCGCCGACAGGGTGTAGAAGGTTTCGTCGAACAGTTGCCCGTTCCAGAAGCGCACGCGCGTGACGCCGCCGACGTTGCCATTGGTCTCGCGCGCGGCGCTGATGCCGAGGTAGGCCTCGACTTCGCGTTCGAGCAGTTGCCCGTCGTAACGATGGGTGATGTCCCAGTCGCCGCGCAGCGACACGCGGCTGATACGGGCGCCTTCCTTGCCGAACCAGGTGTGGCCGCCGCCGATCAGCGACCGCTCGAAGCCGACTTGCGAGATGAAGCCGAGGTCGGCGCGGAAGCCGGGGTCGATCGCGGTGTGCGAGACGTTGCCGGACCAGTTGCGGTTGCCGATGTTGTAGTGCACGAACAGGGCATCGCCCTGCGGCGCCGTGTCGGCGATGCCGATGCCGGCGGGATAGTTCGATTCGCTGCGCAGCCATTGCCCGCGCAGCGTGTGCACGCCCTTCTGCCAGCGGCCATCGAGGCCGGCCAGGCCGTTGTCGTAACCATCGCCGCGGCGATAGGTGGCAATCGCGCCGAGGGTGGTGCTCTTGTCGAGGTCGTAGCGATAGCGCCCCACCAGCACGTCCGCTTCCTGGTCGAGGAAGCGGAAACCGGAACCGAGCACGCCCGGCACCAGCAACTGCGTGGTGGCATCGCGCGCGACGATCGCGCCGTACGCCTGCTTGCCGCTGCGCCCGGTCACGCGCAGGCCGAAGTCGGGATCGGCGATCTGGCGCGTGTAGAGCACGCTGAGCGGCGTGTTGAAGTAGTCCGCGCCTTCCAGGAAAAACGGTCGTTTTTCGGGGAAGAACAACGCGAAACTGGTATTGAGGTCGAGCTGCGCCTGGTCGGACTCGACCTGCGAGAAGTCCGGGTTGATCGTGCCGTTGACGGTGAGGTTGGGACTCGGCGCCCATGACACGTCGAGACCGGGCTCGATGTCGGTGCCTTCGCCTTGCCACGGCGCGCCGGGCCCGCTGCGCTCCTCGGCATGGATCACGGTCAGCGTCGGCGCGATCTCCAGGTTGCGGCCCTGCCGCACGCCGGTGAAGCCCTCGATCTTGTCGAACGTGCACAGATAGCAGCGGTTGCCGCGTTCGATCCGCTGGTTTGCATATTGATAGCGATATTGGCGTGGCCGGATGCGCAGGAAACTCGCGCCCCAGCGGCGCACGCCGTCGGTGTCCTTGAAGCGCAGCGTGGCGAACGGGATGCGCATTTCCACGTCGTAACCGGTGTCGGTGATGCGCGCGGCGCTGGTCCACAAGCCATCCCAGGAATCGTCCTCGTTGCCCGCTTCTTCCTTGATCAGGTCGGCCTGTACGCCGAGCGGGTTGACGAAGAATTCGTAGGCGCGGCGCTGGTCGTCGAAGGTGTCGAGCACCACGCCGAGGAAGTCGTCGCTGTAGAGCGCGTCGCGGTCGCGCAGGAAGGCGCGGATCTTGGTGGGATCAGGATCCTCGGCGCGGAATGCGATCAGCACCGCGTCGTTGCTGTAGGCGATGCGTGCGGTGGTCTTGACCGATGCCGCCAAGTTGTCGCCGGGTTGGGTTTCGTAGGCCAGGTCGACCGTCGCCGTTTGCGTCCACACGGCTTCGTCGAGCTTGCCATCGACCACGATGTCGCCGTCGATACGCGGGACTTGCAGGGGTTCGGCGGCGTGTACGGCCGCGGATGCATGGGCCAGCAGCAGTGCGCCGGCAAGTAAAAGTGATCGCATAGCACAAGGATGAAGGGGAGGTCGGTGAGCATGTACGTGCCGGAAGTGGGGGGGGGCAGCGATGGCTGACGTTTGTAGGTGCGAATTCATTCGCACGCTCCTGTCGCAAATCAAACGCGTGCGAATGAATTCGCACCCACGGTCCCCGAGGGACCGTTGCCCCCCCGTTCCCACACGCGGCGGTAAACTCCGGCCTCCCCCATTGCACGGCTTCCCCATGCGCCCTTCGACCCTGCTTGCCCTGTCCCTGGCCACCGTGCTGGCCGCCGGTTGCACGCGTGAAAGCGCCGCGCCCGAAGTCGCCACACCCGCCGCCAATCCCGAGGCTGCCGCCATGCCCTCAACTGCAGTCGAAACCGATGAGCATTCCTATGCGCAGCCGGACAAGGTCAAGACCACCGATCTGTCGCTGGATCTCGCCGTCGATTTCGCCAGCAAGCAGATCACCGGCACGGCGACCTACACGCTGGACTGGCTGGACCAGGCCGCCACGCAACTGGCGCTCGACACGCGCGACCTGACCATCGACAAGATCGAAGGCCAAACGGGTGCGGAGTGGACGCCGCTGCAGTTCGCGCTGGCGCCGGCCGACACGACCCTCGGCAGCAAGCTGACCATCGAGACCCCGGTGCGCAACGCAAAAGTGCGCATCACCTACAAGACCTCACCGCAGGCGTCCGGCCTGCAATGGCTGGAACCGTCGATGACCGCGGGCAAGCAGACGCCCTTCATGTTCAGCCAGTCGCAGCAGATCCACGCGCGCTCGTGGGTACCGCTGCAGGACACGCCGCGCGTGCGCTTCACCTACACCGCGCATGTGACCGCGCCGGAAAACGCGATGGTGCTGATGAGCGCCGACAACGATCCCAAGGCCGCGCGCGATGGCGACTACACGTTCAAGATGCCGCAGAAGATTCCGTCCTACCTGTTGGCGATCGCGGTCGGCGATCTGGTGTTCGAGCCGATCTCGGCGCGCGCCGGCGTCTGGGCCGAGCCGTCCATGGCGAAACCGGCCGCGGCCGAATTCGCCGACACCGAAAAGATGATGACCACCACCGAGGCGCTGTACGGCCCGTACCGCTGGGGCCGCTACGACATCCTGGTGCTGCCGCCGTCGTTCCCGTACGGCGGCATGGAAAACCCGCGCCTGACCTTTGCCACGCCGACCGTGATCGTCGGCGACCAGTCGCTGGTGTCGCTGATCGCGCACGAACTCGCGCACAGCTGGTCAGGTAATTTGGTGACGTTCTCCAGCGCCAAGGACGCGTGGCTCAACGAGGGTTTCACCAGCTACGTCGAGAACCGCATCATCGAATCGCTGTACGGCAAGGAACGCGCCGACATGGAGAACGTGATCGAGCGCAACGAGCTGGCCGCCGAATACAAGGAACTCGATCCGAAGCTGCAGGCGCTGGCGTTGAAGCCCGATGCGCTGCCGGATCCCGATGGCTCATCGAGCGCGACCGTGTACACCAAGGGCGCCTGGTTCCTGCAGTTCATGGAGCAGCGTTTCGGCCGCGAGAATTTCGATGCGTTCCTGAAAGGTTACTTCGACCACTTCGCGTTCCAGAGCATCCCGACCGCGACCTTCGTCGATTACGCCAAGGCCAACCTGCTGGCGAAATATCCGGACAAGGTCACCGAGGCCGAACTCAAGGAGTGGATCTACCAGCCGGGGGTGCCGGCGTCAGCGCCCAAGACCGCGTCGCGGCGCTTCAGTCTGGTCGATTCGGCGCGGTTGGCATGGCTGGGCAGCGCAAAACTGCCGCCGCCGGCACTGACCTCGAAATGGACCACGCAGGAGTGGGTGCACTTCATCGAAAGCATGCCGCAGACGCTCAAGCTGGATCAGCTCAAGCAGCTCGACACCGCCTACAAGTTCACCGGCACGCCCAACGGCGAGATCGCGCAGCGCTGGTATCCGCTGACGGTGCGCAGCGGTTATGCCGAGGCACGCCCCGCGATCGGCGACTTCCTGCAACGCATCGGCCGTCGCAAGCTGATCATGCCGACCTATGAAGCGCTGGCCGCGACCACCGACGGGCTGGCGTTTGCCAAGGACACGTACGCCAAGGCGAAACCGGGCTATCACCCGATCACCAGCGGCTCGGTGGAGAAGGTGATCGCCGAAGCCAAGCCGAAGCCTTCGCCCGCACCCGTGGTGGAAAAAGCGCCACCCGCCGACGATGCGATGCCGGCACAAACGCCGCCATCGACTTGAGGCAATGCCGGAGTTGAATCTGGTGCTTGCGACCGCCCT
>JBBJNO010000122.1:0-7609 GCA_037720875.1 Luteimonas sp.
CTTGCGACCGGCCTCAGAACGAACTCGTCGCTGCCGGCGCACCCTGCGGACAGAACGTCTTGTAGTACTCCATCGCCTTGGGCATCAATGCCTGCAGGTTCTGGATGCGCGTGTCCGGGTTTGGATGGGTCGAGGCGAATTCCGGCGGCGATTGCCCCTGGCTCATCTGGCCCATGCGCTGCCACAGCGGGATCGCTTCCTGCGGATTGAAACAGGCCGCGGCGGCGAGCATCAGCCCGACTTCATCCGCCTGCGTTTCATGCTTGCGCGCATACGGCAGCATCGCGCCGTAACCATACGCGGCCATCACCATCTGCTGGGTTTGCGGATCCATGCCGCTCATCGCGCCGGCGACCTGGCCGAGCTGCGCCAGCCGCTGTTGCGCCATGCGTTGCGCACCGTGGCGCAGCAGGGCGTGGGCGATCTCGTGACCTATCACGATGCCCATTGCATCCGCGTTCTGCGCGACCGGCACCAGGCCGGTGTAAACCGCGATCTTGCCGCCCGGCAGGCAGAACGCGTTGGCCTGTTCGGACTCGATGACGTTGACTTCCCACTCGAACCCCGCCCCCACGTGCTGCGGTTGCAGTCCGTGTTCTGCGGCCAGAGCGGTTTCCACGGGATCGACCTTGGCGACGAGGCGCTGCGCGATGTCACGAATCTGCCGGGCGACCTGCGAATTGGGATCGACCGGCCGCTCCTGCGACAGGATTTCCTGGTAGGCCTGCAAGCCCAGGGTTTCCTCTTCCTCCAGCGACAGGTTCTTGTCAATGACGACTTTTTCGCCGGTGGTGGGATCGACCGACTGGTTGGAGAACCAGTAATAAGCGGCATAGCCGGCGAACAGCAGCAGGATCCACCAACGCACGCCGCCAAGACCAAAGCCGCGCCGCCGCGTGCCGCCCTGCTGTGCCTGATTACCGAATGGATCCTGCCTCATCTACCTTCTCCGTCGTGAGGATCCGCAGATCCGGAATGCTTGAAGTCATTGTCTAAATCTCTCGCACCACCCGAAAACCGGTGCGTGCATTGGTCACATCGTGGCCCGCGGACATGCGCCATGCAGCGCGTGTCTGCGCCGGCGAACTGGCCCAGGAACCGCCGCGGATCATCCGCGTCCGGCATCCCGGATTAACCCATGCACCACCATCGGCTGGTGCGCGCCGATATCCGACATGCCAGCAGTCGGCGGTCCATTCACTGACATTGCCTGCCAGGTCGTGAAGATCATATGCATTGGCCACGAACTTGCCTACCGGCGACGGCCCCCAATGGCCATCGCGATAGGGCGCGAACGCATTGCTCCATTCGCGGCCCGACGGCGAGCGATCACCGGCACCGGTGAAATTGCCGGCGCGATCCCGCGGCAAGCCGTCGCCCCACGGGAAACGTCCCTCCCTGCCTGCGCGCAATGCGTACTCGAACTCAGCCTCGTGCGGCAGCCGATAGCGTTGCCCGGTCTGTTCGGACAACCAGGCCGTATAGGCTTCGGCATCGCGCGCGTCGACGTGCAGCACCGGCAGGTCATCGGTGGCCAGATTGCCGGCGTAATCGCTGCGCCAGTCCACACCGCTGCGGCGCACGAAATTGCCGCTGCGTTCGTCATAGACCGTGGAGAACCCGCGTCGCGTCGCACGGGCGCGATGCTGCGTCGCCGCCATGAAGCGCCGGAATTGCCCCACCGTGACTTCGGTGCGTGACATCGCGAAGCCGCGATCGAAACGGACGTAATGCTGTGGTTTTTCCGCCTTGCTGGCATCGGCCTCGCTGTCCCTGGCGCCCATGCGGAAGCCGCCGTGCGGCACCACGGCCATCTCCGGGCCACGCGTGGCGGACTTCAGCGCGTCGGTGAATACCTGGCCGGGCCGGAACAGGCCGTAGTGCGATGCGAGATCGATGCGTTGCCGCAGATCGGAGGCGGCGGCATTGGCGGCGGGCGCAATGCGCAGGATCTCCGCAAGGTTGCGCCGCGCCAGTTGCAGGCCACGGCGATCACCGAGCGCGGCCAGGCTTTCATCATGCAGTTGGCGGATCTGCCTCTGGCGGATGGCCTCGATGCGGATGCGGGCATCGGCGACGGTGCCGATGCCGGGGCGCACGTTTGCCGCCGTCTTCAACCAGCGGTTCGCGTCGTCGAAATCGCGTTGCTCTGCCGCGGTTTCGGCGCGACGGATCAAGGCGCTTTCAACCGAGGCCATGCCCTGTAATGCGCGCGGCTGGCCTGGCGAGAGGCGCAGGGCCTCACGAAAACTGGCGAGTGCACCTTCTGCCTCTCTGTCGCCGCCACTTTCGCCGAGACGACCGGCCGCGAGTTCGCCTTCGCCTGCCTGGTTCAGTAGCTCGATGCGATCGGTCAGATCCACGCGCGACAGGAAGTCGACCACGTCCTCATCCGCCGCAGCCACGGTGCGCGCAACCGCGGCGATCTCGTGGGCGCGGCTCAATGCGAGCGGATCATCTGTGGATTGCAGCAAGGCCTCGTCACCGGCGGCAAGCAAGGCGACCAGGGCACGATCGAGACCCTGCATGGCATCGAGGTCGTCCACTGCGAGTCTGCGGATCGCCAGGTACAACGGGATCGCCGATCGCGCATCGACATACAGGCGACCCTCGCGCAGGGCCTTGGCGGCACCGCGCTTCGCCGCCGCGACGCCTTCGGGTTGCAGCACCACCACCGGAATATCCCAGGTGAGCGCGCCGACAGCGCTATCGTCGCCGCTGATGGTCACGCTGGCGCCATCGCGTTGCGCACCGGCAACGGGACTTGCGGCAGCATCCCTTGACCTGCCCGCGTCATCGCGCCCGCACGCGATCAATCCGGCGATCGACGCCATGAGCAACACGCGCACCACCTGCCTGATTGCGTGCAATCGACCTCCTGGTTGAAACCGCGCACCCGTCCGGATGCGATGAACTTAGGGTATTGTCGCCCGCCACAGCAAATTAGTGCCGTCCCTTGCCGATCTGGATGTCCGACCCCGCTGAACTCACCGCGCGCATCGCGTCGCCGCCTGCGCGCATCGGGCTGGATACCGAGTTCGTGCGCGAGCGGACGTATTGGCCGCAGCTGGCGCTGGTGCAGATCGCCATCGGCGACACCATCCTGCTGGTGGATCCGCTGGCGCCCGGCATGGCGGCAGCCTTGGCCCCGTTGCTAATCGATCCGGCCGTGCTGAAAGTGATGCACAGCGCCAGCGAGGATCTGGTTGCGCTCAAGTACGCCTGCGGCGTGGTGCCGACGCCGTTGTTCGATACGCAAATCGCGGCCGCACTGGCGGGCATCGGCGCAGGCGTCGGATATCAACGCCTGGTGCAGGACACGCTGGCGATTGCGCTGCACAAGGGCGAGACGCGCTCGGACTGGCTGCGGCGGCCGTTGTCGCCCGCGCAGCTGGACTACGCGGCGGACGATGTGCGGCATTTGTTCGCGTTGCATGACCGCCTCGATGCGCGGTTGGGTGAACTCGGGCGTCGCGATTGGCTGATCGAGGATTGCGCGCGCATGGTGTCGAACGCGCAGCGCGACGAGCTCGAGCGCTGGCCGCATCTGTCAATGCGCGCCGCGCAATTTTTCGATGCTCCCGCGCAGCAGCGTTTGCTGCGCCTGTTGCGCTGGCGCGATGTGCAGGCCCGCGACAGCGACAGGCCGCGCAGCTGGATCCTCGACAACGAACTGGCGACGCAGCTTGCGCGAACGCCACCCATCGACCGCACGGCACTGCAGACGCAACTCGACGCGCATCCCAAGGCGCCGCGCAAACTCGGCGACGCCGTGTGGCAGGCCTTGAACACACCACTGACGGATGAAGCCGACGCGCCGCCGGTGCGCATCGACGAGCGCGACAAACAGGTGATGCGGCGTTTGCAAGAGGCAGTGACGGCACGCAGCACGGAACTCGGGCTGCCCGACGGCGTGCTGGCGTCGCGGCGGTGGCTGGAATCACTGCTGGATTCCGGTGAATGGCCGCAGGCGTTGGCGGGGTGGCGGCGGAATGAACTGGAAACGCATCTGGCGCCATTGCTGGCGGCGGATGGTGGCGCGACAACGTCCGAATGATTGAGATGTTGCTGGTCATTCCCGCGAAGGCGGGAACCCATGCACGTAGATCCAGTGCGGAGCAATTCTGCGTCCTTCAGGAATGCCGGCATGGTTCCCGATTTCGCGGGAATGACGAGCACTAAAGAACGATCCCGCTACTCGTTATCAAGAAACATGCGTGCAATCGCCTGCGCAGTCCGATAAGGCTCCGGCTCGTTGCGATTGCTCAGGATCGCGACCGTCAGCCGCTGCCGTGGGTAACGCACGATCACATTGCGGAAACCAATCGTTTCGCCGGAATGCCACAGCGTGTCACCGGTGATGCGCCAACCGAATCCATACGCGACTTGCGGATCATCGGTCGGCGTGGACGGTGCAAACGCCAACCGACGCGAAGCATCGCTCAACAGCCGGCCATCCTGCAGCGCGGCATCCCATTTCGCCAGGTCGTCGATCGACGAGTAGATGCCGCCATCCCCCAGCACCGCGCTGGTCGGGCTCTGGTCGGTGCGCTTCCACGACTTTTCGATTTCGCTGTAGCCATACGCGCGATCGGCGATGGCTGGCCCGCCCTGCACGTACGCCAGGGTGTCGTGCATGGCGAGTGGCAGGAAGATGTTCTCACGCAGGAACGCCGGAAAACCGCGGTGCGAGACACGCTCGACCACCAACGCCAGCAACGCATAACCGCTGTTGCTGTAACGGTAGCCGGATCCAGCTGCAAAGTAGGTGCGATCGTGCGACTGCAACAGCCGCAGTACATCCGCGTCGCGCAGCTGGATAGTTGTCGTCTGCGACATGACGTCTTCGTAGTCGATCACTCCAGAGGTATGCGTGAGCAGATGACGCAGGGTGATTGCGTCGGTGGCGTGCGGCAGCGATGGCAGCCACTTGCGAACGCGGTCATCCAGCGCGACGCGCCCATCCTCGACAAGCAGCAGGATGGCCGCGGCGGTGAATTGTTTCGTGACCGACGCCAGTCGGTAATTCGTCGCAGGCGTCGCCGCGATGGCGTCCTCGACATTGGCCAGGCCGTAGCTGCGCCGCACGATGGCGACACCGTCCTTGACGACCAGCACCGACGCGCCCGGCACCTTGCCGTCGTATCGGTGCATGAGTTTGTCGATAGCGGATGCTTGCATCACGTTGCCTTTGGTCGCGCAGCCGGCCAGCGTCATGACCGATGCGAGGAGGAGGAGGAGGAGGAAGAAAGCCCTCATCCTCAAGGAACGTATTGAGTCAGACTGGGACGGGCTGGGACAGTGTTGATGCTCACGAATATCCTTGACGTTCGTAGGAGCAGCTTCAGCCGCGAACTCTTCGGGCTTGTGCAGGCGGGGCTTCAGCCCCGACACCAGAGGACTCGACAACGCGGTTGAAGCCGCTCCCATAAAAGCGTGCAATTCCGCCCCATTACGCGTCATAGCCGTCGATAATTTCACCGACAAAGTTGCCCATGCCTGCATAGCGGATGTCCAGTGCGATGTCCGGAACCAGCGTTTGCATGTCGACAAGGTCGGCTTGCTGTGTAGTGATCGCCGCAGAAACGACTTGCTTTGCAGGCGACGACGAACATCCTGCCATCGCAACCGCGCACGACAACATCAACGTCATCGCGTTCCTGCTTGAAGCCCTCCCCTTCAAGGGGAGGGTTGGCACGGCTTGGTGGCGCTCATTGGCGCACGAACCATGGTTCCTAAACGCGCCGCTTCGCCCCTTCAAGGGGAAGGAGAAAAGCGCGCCGCAACGCTCAAGGACAATCGCGGACACGAGTAAACGACAGGTCTTCATAGTCGTAACTGAAGTCGGCTTCCGGATCGATCTTGCTCATTTTCAACGTGCGCGACGCCCCCTTGCCGGCCCCCGCGAACGTCAGCCACGGTTCCGCATCGACGCTGGCATCGCGCCAATCCACCCGCAGCCGATCGCCGGTGAGCATGACATCGCCGGTGAGCATCGGCGATTTTGCGGCGGAAAAGCGCACCTTGTCATGCACCTTGCCCTCCGCCTTGCACACCGACACTTCACCGAACCATGGATCGTTGTAGACGCCAAGCCACTCTTCCATCTCGCGCGAACTGGCGGGGTGCCGCGATGGTGGCGTTGCCACCGCCGCATCGGAGCGGGCCTCCTGCTTTTCCGCAGCCAGGGCATCGGCATAGAACGCCACCGAGCGTCCCTGCTCCGGCGCAGTGAAATGCTTGACCAGCACCTGGTTCAACACTGTGCGCGCCTCGTCTGCATCGGCGTTGATCAGGATCACGAAACCTGCCTTTTTCTGCGGCAATAGCGTCACGACTGAATACATCCCGGCCAGCGTGCCGGTGTGCGACACCTTGGACGTGCCATCCACATCGGTCAGTCGCCAGCCGTAGCCGTACGCACTGAAGTGGCTGCCGTCCCAGTCCCGCATGCGTCTGGACAATGGCATCGGCATGTGTGCGGTCCAGAGCGCGTCGCGCTGCGCGGCCGACAACCACGGCTTGCCGCCCTGCAAGCCTGCGCGCTCCGGGGCGAGCCACATCTTCGCCCAGGTCAGCATGTCATCGAGGCTGCAACGGATGCCGCCTGCGGCGGCCATCGGGATTGCGGGAACCACTTCACCGTCAGCACGAATGACGATGCTCTTGCCATCAGATCGCATGTGTGGCTGCGCGACGTTGCCGATGGTGTCTCGGCGCCATTCGCCGACCTGGCAACGCGACATGTTCAGCGGCTCGAACAATTCGCGCCGCAGCAGTGCTTCGTAAGGAATGCCAGCCGCTGCCGCAGCGACTTCGCCGGCCACGATGTACAGCGTGTTGTCGTAGGCATAACGCGAGCGAAAGCTGTGCAGCGGCTTGAGGTGGCGCAGGCCGCGGATGACATCGGCGCGCGTGAACAGGTTCGGCTCCGGCCACAACATCAAATCGCCCGCACCCGCACCCATGCCGCTGTTGTGGATCAGCAGGTCGCGCACCTGCATCTGTTGCGTGACCCACGGGTCATGCATGCGGAATTCGGGAAGATGTCTGACGACGGGATCGTCCCACTTCAACTTCCCCGCATCGACCAGCCGCGCCAGCACCGCCGTGGTCATGGCCTTGCTGTTGGATGCGATCTTGAACAGCGTGTCGGCGTCGATCTTGTGCCCGCTGCCCGCGACCAGTTCGCCGGCCGTGCGCCGGTAGACCACTTCGCCATTCTGGATCACGCCGACGGCAATGCCGGGCAATTGGTAACGCTGCACGGTGTCATCGATGAAAGTATCGAATCCGGATTGGGCATGCACCGCACTGCTGCCGATAAGCAGACTGAGAACGGCAAATCGGCAAATCGCAGCCTTCATGTGAGAGCCTCGTAAAACTTGATCTTGATCGTCATTGCCGCGAAGGCGGAAGCGCTTTACAACAGCGCAGCTGGTCAACCCAGCGCCTTCGCTTGAACAGCCTGAAGTCACTGGATCCCCGCCTCCGCGGGGATGACGGACTATTTTTTCAAAGTGTTTGAAGTTCCCATAGGCGCGCCCTTAAAAAAGGGCTCTTCGTGGAAACGTGTGGGTGATTTCACCCGATTTCACAGTTCCGGCAG
>JBBJNO010000123.1:0-2227 GCA_037720875.1 Luteimonas sp.
ACCGCGTAGCGTTGCAGGTCATCGGGCAGTTCATCGCGGATCGCGTCGATGCGTTCGCGCGCGTCCGATGCCGCGATCGCCACGTCGCGATCCCAGTCGGAAAACTGGATGAAGACGCTGGCCCCGTTCGCATTGGCGCTGCCTTCCATGCGCTTGATGCCGGTCATGGTCGACAGCGCTTCCTCGACCGGACGCAACACCGTGCGCTCGACTTCCGTCGGCGTCGACCCCTCGTACGGCAACTGCACGAAGATCAGCGGGAACGAGATCGACGGGAACGCCTCCAGCGGCAACCGCACCGCGGCGATCAGGCCAATCACCAGCATCGACACGAAGAACATGATCGACGTAACCGGTCGCTTGATGCTGAATTCCGCGACGCTCATGCCAGTTGGCCCTGGTCGCCTTCGATCGTGGTCGCGGTGATTTCGGCATCGCGACGCGCCCGGCGGGCACGCTCGCGATAGTGCTCATCGGGCCGACGATCGAGCACGTCGTACACCACCGGGATCACCACCAGCGTCAGCAATGTTGAAACCAATAGGCCGCCGATCACGGTGATCGCCATCGGCGAGCGCACTTCGGCGCCCTCACCGAAGGCCAGCGCCAGCGGCAGGAAGCCGAACAGCGTGGACAGCGTGGTCATGACGATCGGACGCAACCGCGAGCGCGCGCCTTCGACCAACGCCTCACGCTTCGGCACGCCGGCCTCGCGCAACTGATTGACCTTGTCGATCAGGATGATGGCGTTCTTCACCACCAGACCGACCAGCAGGATCAGTCCGATGAAGACCACTACCGAGACCGGCGAGCGCGTCAGCAGCAGCGCCAGCACCGCGCCGACCAGCGCCAGCGGAATGGTGAACAGGATGACGAAGGGATGCAGCAACGACTCGAACTGCGACGCCATCACCAGATACACCATGAAGATCGCCAGCGCGAATGCGAACAGCAGCGAGCGCACCGATGCCGCCAGTTCCTCGCCCTGCCCGCCGATGTGCATGCCGACGGCGGCGCCCAGCGGTTGCTCGCGCACCATGTCTTCTACTTCGCTCACGACGCCGCCGAGGTCGATGTCGCGCAGGTTGGCCGACACGATCGCCACGCGCACCTGGTCGGCGCGATGGATCTCGCTCGGGCCGGTGGTCGAAACCACATCGGCCACGGCATCCAGCGTCACCGGTCGGCTGCTGCCCGGATTGACGATCAGGCGGCGGATGCTTTCGACCGACGCGCGATCACTCTCGCGCGAACGCACCAGCACATCGATCTTGCGATCGCGAAAGCTATAGCGCGTGGCGACATCGCCGCGCACTTTCTTGACCACGATGTCGGCGATCTGCCGCGTGGTCAGGCCCAACGCACCGGCGCGGTCCTGGTCGAAACGGATCTGGATTTCAGGGAAGCCCTCTTCCACTGTCGACTTGACGTCCGCGTAGTGCGGATTGGCGCGCAGCATTGCCGCCATCTTCTTGCCGGCGGCCTCGATGGTGGCGAGGTCCTCGCCGCGCAGTTCGATTTCAAGCGGCGTCGAAAAACTGAAGAGTTCGGGACGACTGAAATCGACCTGCGCGCCCGCGTTGCCGGCAATGGTCTTGCGCAGCGCTTCGGTTTCGGCGGCTTCAAGTTCCTCGCTGCCGCCGTCGGCCATGACCACGGTCAGCTTGCCGATGTTCTCGCCGCTTTCGGTCGGGCTGGCATCCAGTCGCGTGCCGCTGCCGCTGACGCCGTAAAGCGCGCGGATCCCTTCGTCCTTGGCATGCTTCTGTTGCAGTTCGCGCACCACCGCATCGGTCTCGCGCAACGGCGTGCCCGGCGGCAACTTGACCGTCATCTCGAAGCGGTCCTGCGCCAGTTGTGGGATCAGGTCGGCGCCGAGCAACGGGATGGCGAGCATCGTCAACGTGAATGCGATCGCGGCGAGACCGAGCACCAGCACCGGCCTGCCCATCGCGGCCGGCAGCAACTTGATGTAACCGCGTTCGGCGCGGCCGTAGGGCGACATCGCCAGGTCGCTGGCCTTGCGCATGCCGGGGCCGACCACCGCGACCAGGCCACGCCAGACTCGGACCAACACCCATGCGATTCCGAAGAACAATCCGCGCAAGCCCGCGCCGATGCCACGCCCAGTGCCGGCGATTGGTTTTTGCCAACGTTTTTCCGGCTGCCATTGCGGATGCGGCGCCTCATCGGCGAAGGCCAGCGGCGGACGCCCTTTCAATGAACT
>JBBJNO010000123.1:2237-7179 GCA_037720875.1 Luteimonas sp.
CCGGCCCTTCAACGCGCTCAGCATCGGGATCAGCGTCATCGCGACGACCAGCGAAATCGCGATTGCGATCGCGACCGTCAGCGCCTGGTCACGGAACAGTTGTCCAGCAATGCCTTCGACGAACACCAGCGGCAGGAACACGGCGACCGTGGTCAGGGTCGATGCGACGACCGCCATGCTGACCTCGCGGGTGCCGGTGATCGCGGCATCGAGGATGCCCAATCCGCGTTCGCGCGCCTTGGCGATGCTTTCCAGCACCACGATCGAATCGTCAACGACCAGGCCCGTTGCAAGCGCAAGGCCGCCCAGAGACATCACGTTGAGGCTGAGATCCAGCTGGTCCATGAAGAAAAAGGTGGCGATGATCGACACCGGCAGCGACAGGCTGATGACAAACGTGCTCCAGCCGTCGCGCAGGAACAGGAAGATGACCAGGATTGCGAGCAAGCCGCCGATGACGGCATCCAGCTTGACGTCGCTGATTGCATGGCGGATGAACTGCGACTGGTCGTCGATGGTCGTGAGTTCGACGTCCGCTGGGATCTGTTCCTTGATGTTTTCGAGTTTTTTCTCGATGGCATCGGCCGTGGCGACCGTGTTCGCATCGCCTTCCTTGTACAAGGCAAGTTCGACCGCTTCTTTGCCGGCGATGCGGATGATCGCCTCGCGTTCCTTGTAGCCCTGGCGGACATCGGCGATGTCCTTCAACCGCACCGGCATGCCGCCGGCGGCAGTGGTTTGATCCGACGACGACGCGCTTTGCACCGAAGCGGCGGCGGCCCTTGCGTCCGCCGAACCCGAAGCTGCCGCGACGCGCGCCATCTGGTCGGCGGCGCTTTGCGACGCGCCGCCGCCCGCGGACTGGGTGGTGACCAGCATCTGGCGGATTTCGTCGATGTTGGCGAACTGGTTGACGGTGCGCACCAGGTACCGCTGCGAGCCTTCCTCCAGGCGTCCGCCGGAAATGTTGATGTTTTCCTGCTGCAGGCGGCTGATGACGTTGTCGATCGGCAGGCCCAGCTGCGCGAGCTTCTGCTGGTCGATGTCGACCTGCACTTCGTCTTCCAGGCCGCCGCCGACCTTGACCGCGGCCACGCCCGCCACCGGCTCGAGTTTCTTCTTGAGGTCGTCGTCGGCGTAGCGGCGCAATTCGGTCAGTTGCCGGATGGCGTCGCCCTCGCTGCCGGTCTCGTCCTCCGTCGACGGGCCCTTCGAAGACAGCACCAGCCGCATGATCGGTTCGGTCGATGGATTAAACCGCAGCAGCACCGGCTTCTTCGCCTCCAACGGCAGCTGCAGCACCTCCATCTTGTCACGTACTTCCAGCGCGGCCTGGTCCATGTCGGTGCCCCAGGCGAATTCCATCACCACATCGCTCTGCCCGGTGCGCGACACCGACTTGAGCTTGCGCAGGTTCTTGACCACGCCGACGGCTTCCTCGACCGGTTCGGAGATCAATGTCTCGATCTCGGTCGGCGCCGCGCCCGTGTATTCGGTACGCACGGTCAGCGTCGGATAACTCAGGTCCGGCAGCAGGTTGACCTTCAGACTGTTCAAGGCGATGAAGCCGAACAACAGGAAGGTGATCGTGACCATCGCCACGGTCACGCGCCGCCGCGTGGAAAACTCGACGATGCCCCCGGTTGAAGCCTTGAATGCAGACGGTTTGTGCGCGCCGGCAGGGTCCTGCGAGCTCATTGTTTGCGACCCGAAGCAGGCTTGGCGGCAACCGTCTTCTTCGCCCCAGGCTGGATGGGCTGACCGATGACCTGCACCGCGCTGCCATCGCGCAACGCGACCTTGCCGGCGGTGACCACCGGCTCGCCCTGCTTCACGCCTTCGCGCACTTCGGCCCACTCGCCGTCCATGAAACCCAGCTTCACCGGTACCCGCACGGCCTTGCCGTTGCGGGCCACGTACACGGCCGGGTTCTCCTCGTCATCGAGCAAGGCAATGCGCGGGATCACCAGCGCGTTCGCGCGCTGGTCGTAATCGATCTTGATGCGCCCGAACATGCCCGGTTGCAACAAGCCGCCGCCATCGAACGCGCAGATCACGCGGAAGGTGCCGCTGCCCGAGTCGACGACCGGGGCGATGCGGTCCACCGTGCCCTGGAACGTCTTGCCTGACAGCGCATCGACCTGCAGCAACACGGGCAAACCGGCCTTGAGCGTTTCCAGTTCGCGCTCAGGCACGTTGAGCACCGCTTCCAGCCGCGAGATGTCGACGATGCGGAAGATCGGCGTGTTGATCTGCACAAAATTTCCCGGCTTGATCATGCGCTGCGCGATCACGCCGGAAATCGGCGCGGTCACGTTGGCATAGGACAGTTCGAGGTTGGCAAGTCGATTCACCGCACGTGCGTTTTCCAGGTCGAACTTGATCTGGTCGATATCGTTGGCGCTGATGAGCTTTTGCGACGCCAGCTGCCGCGAGCGCGCGTAGTTGGCCTCGAGCTTGCGCATCTGCGACGAACTTTGCGCCGCCTGCAGTGCTGCGCGCGCCGAATCGAGCCGCACCAGGACCTGTCCGGCGCGGACCTGCTGGCCTTCCTCGGCCATGACGCTCAAGGCGACACCGGAGGTCTTGGCCACCACCTGCGACTCGCCGCGCGCTTCCAGCGGCGCAGTGCCGGTGTAACTCGCGGCGATGGCGCGGCGCGATGCCGCGACCACTTCCACCGGCACCGCTTCGGGACCCTTGTCCTCGCCATCCTTGCCCTTGGCTTGTGCGTCGCCTTCGCCGCGCTTGCACGCGCCCAGGACAAGCACGCTGCCGAGCAGCAGGGCGATCAACAGCGGACGGGCGGCAACACGCGGCGCACGGCCACTAAACACAGTCGGAACAGGCATCGGAACGGGCTCTCGGAGGTGTGGTAGCTAGATATATCACCTAGCGTGAAAGCGAGCATGCGCCGGAGGTCATGGTGACTGTCAGCGCGGTTGGATCGCCGGCGTGGTATCGATGATTGCAACGTCCATCGATACGGGACCAGGCCGCTGCGTTGCATCGCGGCTGCAAGTTATACTTCGCGAATGCGTTTCCATGTCGGAATCGCGTCCACGCCAGCCCAATGAGAAGACATTGATGCGACCGTTGTCGATCGCCGCGTGCCTCGCGCTCACCCTGCCCTTCACCGCCCTCGCCGCCGACCCCGCTACAGCGGCGGCTGGTGATGCAAAGAAGGGACAACAGCTGACCAATACCTGCCAGGGATGCCACGGCATCACCGGCTACAAGAATGCGTATCCCAGCTACAACGTGCCGCGGATCGGTGGTCAGTCGCAGCAGTATCTTGTCAATGCATTGACCGAATACAAGCAAGGCGCGCGCAAGCATCCGACGATGCAGGCCCAGTCCGAAAGTTTCTCGGACCATGACATCGCCGACATTGCCGCGTTCCTGTCGACGTTGAAGCAGAAGTGAGCCACGCCATGACCAAGACTCGCTTCCCGTTGCTGGCCGTCGCCTTGTTCGGCGTGATTGCGCTCTCCGCATGTTCCAAGTCCGAAGCGCCTGCCGAACATGGCGCCGAAGCCGAACACGGAACCCAGGAATCCTCATCCGCAGGCCTTCCTGATGGCCACATCGACGCCGGCGCCAAGCGCACGCTGGTCAAGAGCGCCACTACCGGCCAGACCTGCATTGATTGCCACGGCAAGGACGGTAATGCGCCACTCGACCCGACCTATCCCAAGTTGGGTGGCCAGTACCACTCCTACATCGCGCATTCACTGCAGATGTACCGCAACGGCGGCCGTGAGCATGCATTGATGTCGGGCCAGGCCAAGGACCTGACCGATCAGGAAATTGCAGACCTGGCCGCGTATTTCGCATCGCGTCCGAGCCAGCTGAGCGACATGCACGGGCTGGATTGATCGCTCGGCTAATCACATCGAACACGTCGGGGCCGCAAGGCCCCGTTTTCATGTAGGCGACGCAGCGCAGCTGGTGTTGTGTGCCCTACGCCGCCGGCCTGGCTTTGCTCATGTAGAGCGGAGCTTGCTCCGCTGCCCTTGATTTTGATCTTCGGGGAATCCAGACAAACTTGCTGATCCTGCTTGACAAGAAAAACAGCGGAGCAATCTCCACGATGCGAAAGCTTGAGCAACAGCAGCGGAGCAAGCTCTGCTCTACAGGAAGCTTGAGCACGGCTTCGCTTTGCAGAGTCGCGGCGTTGCTTACTTCTTCAACACGCCTTGGTCCTCATGCAATTCCGGCTTGAACGGAATGTCCGGGGGCGGGCGCGCGAGGGCGGGCTGCTCGAACATTTTTTCCGAATCGCTGATCCCGCAGCCACCCCCCACTTGCAGGATCGAGACAACACATTCCAGCCGCTTTGAAGTGCCGGGAATCGGGATCGACAGTGTCTTGATGCCCTTGCGCACCCATTCCTGCAGCAGCGTTTCGTGCGGGATCCAGTATTTTTCAAACGCGGTCTTCTTGTAGGGGAGTCCCGGCCGCTGCAGCCATTTCCCGGCACGATCAAGGTTGGCGATGCGTTGTTCCACCGAGCCCGGCGGCGTGTTCGCAGGAAGCGAGCCGCCCGGCGGCATGCGCAAGCTACCGTCCTGCTTGAAGATCCCCGGCCGCGCACCGGGCTTGTCCCCGCCAGTCGGTTGCCCGGCGACATTGCGTTTGGCATCGCCCCAGTCATCGGCGCGCGCCGTGGCGGGCGCAGCGCCGGGTTTGGGACTGCTGACGGGACCCGTCGCCGTCGCCGCGGGCTGGGTGCCGCGTGCTTGTTCAGTGCTTGAAGCTGGCGCGCCTGATGGCTTCACTGCCGCAGCAGCAGGCGTGGCGCCGGTCGCGGTGGCCGCAGTCGGCTGCTCGGCCGGCATCGGCAGCGATCGCGGCTCGGTGCTGGTCGAGGGCACCTGCAATTGTGGCGCGGCAGTGGCGCGTTCCGGCAACTCGCGCGCACGCGTTGCCGGCAAAGGAC
>JBBJNO010000123.1:7189-7602 GCA_037720875.1 Luteimonas sp.
ACCGCCCATGCTGTGTGCGACGAAGTGCAGCTTGCGGCACTTCAATGTCGCGCTGCGGTAGATCGCGCTGTATCGGCCGGACCACGAGCCGGCGCGGCATCGGTATCTCAACCACCTGCGTGCGCAATTGCGGCACCGCCACTTGTGGCTGCGGCACGGCCACGTTGCGCTCGCGCGGCGGCGGCAAGCGGAACCTGCTGTCCTGCGACGGCGTTTGCGTGACCTGCAACGGTTGTTGCGCGGGTGGCGCTGGTTCCACCTCGACCAGCCGCGGGATCTCGCGCTCCGGTTGCGGCTGCGTCGGCGCATCCACCGCACTCGCTTCGGGCTGCTCCTGCGTCAACTGCGGACGCGCCGGTTGCGCGGCTGCGTTCGCGTCCGCCGGCGGCGCAGGCTCGGGATCAGGGGCTGGC
>JBBJNO010000124.1:0-7554 GCA_037720875.1 Luteimonas sp.
TTTCCTTGCACCTGATACGGGCGCGTGCGAATCAATTCGCACCTGCAAAGCTCGCGGCTGAAGCCGCTCCTGCGGAAGGCATGGCAGTCCTCGAAATCACTTGTAAGTGATTGTTTCTGGCCGGAAATCGGCAAGACGAAAGCCGTCTCCGCGTGGTAGAATTCACAGGCTCGAAATCCCACCCGCCAAGCCTTCGCGAACGCTCTTTTCGCAGGTCGTCTGCGGGACATGAAAACCCATAAAGACCCCATAAAAGACCAAGACCCCAATGGCTGAACTCGCCAAAGAAATCATCCCCGTCAACCTCGAAGACGAGATGCGTCGCAGCTATCTCGATTACGCCATGAGCGTGATCGTGGGGCGCGCGCTTCCGGATGTGCGCGACGGCCTCAAGCCCGTGCACCGGCGCGTGCTGTTCGCGATGAACGAGCTTGGCGCGCACAGCAACAAGTCGCATTTCAAATCGGCGCGCATCGTGGGTGATGTGATCGGCAAATACCACCCGCATGGCGACCAGTCGGTCTACGACACACTCGTCCGCATGGCGCAGCCGTTCTCGCTGCGCTACATGCTGGTGGATGGGCAGGGCAACTTCGGTTCGGTGGATGGCGATCCGGCCGCGGCGATGCGTTACACCGAGGCGCGGATGTCGCGGCTGGCCCATGAGCTGATGGCCGATATCGACAAGGAGACCGTCGATTTCCAGCTCAACTACGACGAGAAGGAATACGAGCCGACGGTGATGCCGACTCGTTTCCCGAACCTGCTGGTCAATGGCTCGGCCGGCATCGCCGTCGGCATGGCCACCAACATCCCGCCACACAACCTGTCGGAAATCGTGTCGGCCACCATCGCGCTCATCGACGATCCACAGATCGACGTCGAAGGCCTGATGCAGTTCATCCCCGGCCCCGATTTCCCGACGGCGGGCATCATCAACGGCACCGCCGGCATCCACTTGGCCTATCGCACCGGCCGCGGCCGCGTGCGCATGCGCGCGCGCGCCGAGATCGAGGTCAACGAGGACACCGGCCGCGAGGCGATCGCCGTCACCGAGATTCCGTACCAGGTCAACAAGGCGCGGTTGATCGAGAAGATCGCCGAGCTGGTGAAAGAGAAGAAGCTCGAAGGCATCAGCGAGCTGCGCGACGAGTCCGACAAGGACGGCATGCGCATTTTCATCGAGGTCAAGCGCAGCGATTCGGCCGAAGTGGTGCTCAACAATCTCTATCAGCAGACGCAGATGGAGTCGGTGTTTGGCATCAACATGGTGGCGCTGGTCGATGGCCGCCCGCAGCTGCTCAACCTCAAGCAGATGCTGGAGGCGTTCGTCCGGCATCGCCGCGAAGTCGTCACCCGCCGCACCATCTTCGAGTTGCGCAAGGCGCGGGCGCGCGCGCACATCCTCGAAGGCCTGACCGTCGCGCTGGCCAACATCGACGAGATGATCGAGCTGATCAAGACCTCGGCCAACCCGCAGGAAGCGCGCGAGCGGATGCTGGCGCGTCGTTGGCAAGCTGGACTGGTGGGGGCGTTGCTCGCGGCGGCCGGCGCCGACGCGTCAAAGCCCGAAGACCTGCCCAAAGGCGTGGGCCTGCTGGCCGACGGCTATCAACTGACCGAAGTGCAGGCAACGCAGATCCTGGAGATGCGCCTGCATCGTCTCACCGGGTTGGAGCAGGAAAAGCTCACTGACGAGTACAAAGTGCTGCTGGAGACCATTCGCGGCCTGATCGAGATCCTGGAAAATCCGGATCAGCTGCGCAACGTCATCCGCACCGAGCTGCGCAACGTCATGGAAGAGTTCGGCGATGCGCGCCGCAGTGAAATCCGCCACAGCGAGGAAGACCTCGACATCCTCGACTTGATCGCGCCCGAAGACGTCGTGGTGACACTGTCGCATTCGGGCTACGCCAAACGCCAGCCCGCCAGCGTCTATCGCGCGCAGAAGCGTGGCGGCAAGGGGCGCAGTGCGGCAGCGACCAAGGACGAGGATTTCATCGACCAGCTGTGGCTGGTCAATACGCACGACACCTTGCTCACCTTCACCAGCGCCGGACGCGTGTTCTGGCTGTCGGTGTACCAGTTGCCGGATGCCGGGCCCAATGCGCGCGGCCGGCCGATCGTCAACTGGATTCCGTTGCAGGAAGGCGAAAAGGTGCAGGCCGTGGTGCCTGTTCGCGCGTACGAGGAAGGTCGTTTCGTGTTCTTCGCGACGCAAAACGGCACGGTCAAGAAAACACCGTTGAAGGAATTCGAATACCGCCTGTCGCGCGGCAAGATCGCCATCAACCTCGACGAAGGCGATGCCTTGATCGGCGTCGAGCTCACCAACGGCGAGCGCGACGTGATGCTGTTCGCGTCCAACGGCAAGGCAGTGCGCTTCGGCGAAAGCCATGTACGTGCGATGGGGCGTACCGCGACCGGCGTGCGCGGCATCAGGCTGACCAAGGGCGAGGACGTGCGGAGCCTGATCGTGATCGAAGGCGAGGGCGACATCCTCACCGCCAGCGAGCGTGGTTACGGCAAACGCACGCCGCAGGCCGATTACCCGCGCAAGGGACGCGGCACTCAGGGCGTGATCGCGCTGCGCACCACCCAGCGCAACGGCAAGCTGGTCGGCGCGATCCAGCTCAGCGACCACCATGAAGTGTTGTTGATTTCCGACGGCGGCACGCTGGTCCGCACGCGCGCAGCCGAGATCTCGCAGGTCAGCCGCAATACGCAGGGCGTGACGCTGATCCGCCTGGCTGCCGACGAAAGCTTGCAGGCGATCGAGCGCGTGGATGCGTCATTGTTGGCAGACGACGAGCGCGACAGTGACGCGCCTGCTGCCGAGCTGGCAACCACACCACCAAACGTGTGATCGCGGGGTTGGCTCGGCCACCAGCATTTTCCATCGATCCATCGCATCGGCTTCCGGACAATGCAGTGGGTCGAATCCCACTCTGGGATTCAAAAAAAAGCGGCCACTGGCCGCTTTTTTGGTTCAAAACATGATCGAACCTTGCTTGTCGGGGCTGGCTCCTGCCCATGGGTTCACTCGTAACATGGGTTCCACTTGTAACGATTGAACTGTGTTTTCGCGGATCAGATCTGGCTGAGCATGTGCTCCGCAGAAGAGACCCGGTATTCGCCGGGAGCTTCGACATTGAGTTGCTTGACGACGCCATTCTCGGCGTACAGCGCGAAACGCTTGCTGCGCGTGCCCATGCCATAACCGGTGGCGTCCATCTCCAGACCCAGCGCGCGCGAGAAATCGCCGTTGCCATCGGCCAGCATCATCAGCCCCTCCGGTGCATGCTGGCTCTGTCCCCAGGCCTGCATCACGAACGGATCGTTGACCGCCATGCAGGCGACATCGACGCCGCGGCTGTGGAATTCGTCGTAGTGCTCGATGTAACCGGGCAGGTGGCGTTCCGAACAGGTCGGCGTGAACGCGCCCGGGACTGCGAACAGGACGACCTTGCGATCGCCGAACAGGGTCCTGGTATCGACGGTCTGGACACCGTCCTTGAGTTGCTGTAGCGCGACTTCGGGCAATGCGTCGCCAATCTGGATGGTCATGTGTGGCACTCCTTGGGAATACTACAGTCTAGTGATTGGGCGCTAAGACCACGTCAAGGAAAATGTTCTGAGTGATGGAAATTCCCATCGCGCAGGGCGGGCCTTGGCCCACCTCTTTGATCTTAACGAAGTGAATTTTGACAATACGTCCTGAGGCCGCGAATCGGACCGCAGTGGTGGGCTGGGCCCACCCTGCGCAATCATTTTCCGGCGCATCGAACAGGCATGCATCGCAATGGGCTTGATCCCGCCGGCATCCCTCCTGCGCTACTCTTTTCAGCTTCCACGCATGTTTAACGCGCGAGTCGTAGTCAAACACAGGATCGATCATGCAGTTCAAGGATTACTACCAGGTAATGGGCGTCGAGCCCAGCGCGGGCGACGCCGAAATCAAGACGGCCTACCGCCGGTTGGCCCGAAAATTCCATCCCGATGTCAGCAAGGAAGCCGGCGCCGAGGAAAAATTCAAGGCCGTCAATGAAGCCTACGAAGCGCTGCGCGATCCGCAAAAGCGCAAGGCCTACGACCAGCTGCGCGCGCGTGGTTATCGTCCCGGCGACGAGGTGCAGCCGCCTGCCGGAGGCTTCGGGCAAGGCCGGCCGGGCGGCCCAGACTATGAAGAGAACTTCGCCGGCGGCGGTGCAGGCGGTGGTTTCAGCGATTTCTTCGAGGAGATGTTCGGGCGGCGTCGTGGCGGCGGCTTTGGTCAGCAAGCGCCCGGACGCGGCCCCGCCACGCCGCGCGGCGATACGCGCGCGAAACTGGCCGTGCCGCTGGAAGCGGTGTACCGGGGCGACAGCGTGCGCATCTCGCTCAACGGAAAAACGCTGGAAGTGCGCGTGCCGAAGGGCATTCGTGAGGGTCAGGCAATTCGCCTGGGCGGGCAGGGCAGTCACGGCGACTTGTTGCTGGAAATCGAATACGCCGCGCATCCGCAGTTTGAAGTGGACGGCCGCAATATCATTCACATCGTGCCGATCGCGCCGTGGGAAGCGGCGCTGGGTGCGACGGTCAGCGTGCCGACACTCGGCGGCCCGGTCGAACTGAAAATCCCTGCCGATTCGGAATCAGGGCGCAAGCTGCGATTGCGCGGACGCGGCCTGCCGGGAACACCGGAGGGCGACCAGATCGTCGAACTCGAAATCCTGGCGCCGCGCGTGCACAACGACACGCAACGTGAGGCTTATCAATCGATGCGCGACGCGTTCGCGGGCGACTGGCGCCGCGCATGAGACCGGGGCTTTTTGTAGAGCGGAGCTTGCTCCGCTGCTCTTGATCCGATGCAAAAACGCAGCCGAGCAAACTCCGCTCTACATGACGGCTTCAAGCGGCTGCGTCGCCGCCCAACAACGTGCTCTGGATGATCGCGAGCAATTCGTCCTCGCTGAACGGCTTGGTGATGTAGGCCTTGGCGCCCTGACGCATGCCCCACATGCGGTCGGTGTCCTGGTCCTTGGTCGTCACCAGGATCACTGGGATGTGCTTGGTGGTCGGCTCGAGCGTCACCGCGCGCGTGGCCTGGAAGCCGTTGAGGTTGGGCATCACCACGTCCATCAGGATCAGGTCCGGCAATTCGCGCTTGGCTGCATTGACGCCGGCCGCCCCGTCCTCGGCGGTCAAGGCCTCGTGGCCGAGTTTTTCGACGATGCGCTTGATGCCCATCAGTTGCGAAGGCGAATCGTCGACGATCAGGATGCGCGCCATGTGGTGTCCCCGGTGAATGCGCGTCAATTGTAGCGGCGGTGCCACGGCCCGCAAAGGGTCAAAGGACGACCAGTGTCCGGCCGTGGGATTTCCCGGCCAGCATGGCGGCGAAGACGTCCGGCAATTGTTGCAGCGTCGCCTCGCGGGTGCAGATGCGGTCGAGGTGCGCGGGCCGCCAGTCGCTGGCCAGGCGGCGCCAGACTTCATCACGAATGTCGCGCGCCGTGCCCGCGGATGCCACGCCCAGCAGCGACACGCCGCGGAGGATGAACGGCATCACCGTGGCATCGAGCGCGTGCGAGGCGGCCAGTCCGGCGGTGGCGACATTGCCGTAAGGCGCGGTTTGCGCCAGCAGGCTGGCCAGCATCGCACCGCCGACGTTGTCGAGCCCGCCGCCGAAACGCGTCGATTCCATCGGCCGCGTGGTCGCCAATGCGTCGCGTCCCAGGACTTCGCTTGCGCCGATCGATCTCAGGTAGTCGGTCTGCTCGGCCTTGCCGCTGATCGCATGCACTTCGTAGCCGGCGCGGCTGAAGATATCGACCGCCAGCGAACCGACTCCGCCGGATGCACCTGTCACGGCTAACGGACCCAGTGCAGGCGTCTGCCGGTTCTCGGTCATGCGAAACAGCGCGAGCGCCGCTGTGAATCCGGCAGTGCCCAGGATCATGCTGTCGCGCAGGCTTAAACCGGTTGGCAGGGGAATGGTCCATTGCGATTCGACGCGTGCGTATTGGCCGTAGCCGCCATCGCGGGTTTCGCTGAGACCGGACCCGGTGACCAGGACTGCGTCGCCTTCCTTGAATTTTTTGTCGGTGGATGCGACCACATGCCCTGCGACATCGATGCCGCCGACCAGCGGAAACGTGCGCAGGATTTTGCCCTGGCCGGTACCCGCCAATGCATCCTTGTAGTTGACAGACGAGTACGCGGTCTTGATGACGACTTCGCCGTCATTCAGATCATCGAGCGAGATGGTTTCGATGCCGCTGTGGTAGCCGGTGGCGTCGTTGTGGATGCGGAAGGCATTGAAGGTTGTCATGGAGATGTCTCGCAGCGAGCTTGCGACAGCAAAAACGCATCATCGTAGGATTTCACCGGGACTGCCTGTCCGCCCCAGTAGCCGGCACAGGTGACGACATCAATCGTTGTCGCCAAGTCGCAGAAGAGGTCTGGCATGTATGCACGAATGGCCTTGGAGACATCCTTGTTGGCGAACCTGTGCTTGTCGTGTTCGCAGGGAACGATATGTTGTTCGACACTTTTTCTCTGCATGCCGCGTTTGACAGTCAGGATGGCCGTTGGATTGTCGGTCACATGGATTTCCGACCACTCACCCGACATCGGATTACGATAGGGCTCCAGCACATAACGAGCATTCAACTTCCAGAATCCGCCTTGCTCGATCATTCGTACGGTCTGCAAGTGCTCGTCCGGCCTGATGCGCCGTGAGCGAATGAAGCGAGGGCCTTTTCCGGGATGATGGAAACGCTTGCGCATGTCAGGTCCATCGAACGTGACGCGACCATCGCCATGGATCGTGACCTGATAAATGGGGCATGGTCCGTAGCATGAAGTTCGCTCGAGGCTGATCGTGTAATCCGACAGGTTGATTTCGGCGACTTTGCGAGACGCGATTTCCGGCGCTCGTGGACTCAGGGGCCGCGGCTGGCGGTTGAACAGCGCCCAGCCGAGCAACACGGCGACGCCTGCGAGCAATACAGTCCACAGCAGCACCTTGCGCCGGTCCAGAAGATGTTTGTGCGCGTTCATGCGGCCCTTGTCGGCAAGCGATCCGCCAGCCTAGCGCAGCTGGCTGCGGCGCTTTTCGTCCAGCCATTTGTCGGCCTGCGCTGGCGTGTAGCCACGCAGCCAGTCGAACAGCGCGTCGATGTCGTCGCCATGCCACAGGTCGCGACGCTGTTCCGCGTGCAGGAAGCGCTCCTCGACCATGTGATCCATCATCGCGATCAATGGCGCATAGAACGCATCAACATCAAGGAATGCGCAAGGCTTGTCGCCAAGTCCCAGCTGCCGCCAGGTCAGCATCTCGAACATCTCGTCGAGCGTGCCGAAGCCGCCGGGCAGCGCGACGAAGGCATCGGAGAGGTCGAACATCCGTGCCTTGCGCTCGTGCATGTTGGCGACGACTTCGAGTCGGGTGAGGCCCTGGTGCGCGACTTCCCAGCCGACCAGTTGCTCGGGAATCACCCCGATGACTTCACCGCCGGCCGCAAGCGCGGCGTCGGCGAGCTTGCCCATCAGGCCGACGTTGCCGCCGCC
>JBBJNO010000125.1:0-4348 GCA_037720875.1 Luteimonas sp.
GCTTCGCACCCGCACTTGTTCAACAAGCGTCCTTATGATCGTGCGGGATGTGACACCTAATGGCGCTCAGCCGCCGCCTTGCGCCGACGCTGGCACGAAATCCAGCGATGCCGAGTTGATGCAGTAACGCAGTCCCGTCGGCTTCGGTCCGTCGGAGAACACATGCCCCAGGTGCGAGTCGCAATGCGCGCATTTGGCCTCGACGCGCTGCATGCCGGCGCTGCCGTCACTGTGTTCGGTCACAGCTTCCGGGGACACCGGCTGGAAATAACTCGGCCAGCCGCTGCTCGAGTCGTATTTGGTCTGCGACAGGAACAACGGCGCGCCGCAGGCCACGCACACATAGGTGCCGGCTTCCTTGTGGTCCCAGAACCTGCCGGTGAAGGCGCGCTCGGTGGCTGCGCAACGGCAGACCTGGTACTGCTCCGGCGTCAGCGTCTCGCGCCACTGCGCATCGGTTTTTTCGGTCGCTGGTGTTGACATCCACTGCCTCCATTGGCTGCTGCCCTGACCTGAACAAGAATGGTGCTCGCGTTGCCGCCACGCAAGGGATACGTCAAGCTATCCGTCGTTTCCGACCAACGGTTTGCCTGTGCGCCTGAGCCCCCGCCTGCTTCCGCTGCCGTTTTGCATCGCCATGTCGCTTTCGGCGCAGGCCGCCGACGATCCGCCCGTCAACTATGCGCTCTGCCCGGTTGGCGATGCCGTGCCCGTATTCGCTGAAGCGCCCGGCAAACCGGCAGGAAGCGCTGCACTGCGTGCGACGCAGCCGACCGACATCGAAGGCGACGCCTTCGAGGGCAAGGATGGCGAAACGACCGTGGTCCAGGGCAACGTCGCCCTGACCCGCGGCGACCAGTTCATCGGCACCGACAAGCTCACCTACGACAACGTAAAAGAGACCTATGTCGCCGAGGGCAACGTCCGTTACCAGGACGAGGCGATGCGCATCGTGGCCGAGCGCGCCGAGGGCAACCAGGGCGCCGATACGCACAAGATCGATACCTTGCAGTACCAGCTGATGTCGCGTCGCGGCAATGGCGGCGCCGACCGCATTGACATGAAGGGCCAGCAAGGCACGCTGTATGGCGCCACCTACAGCACCTGCGATCCAGGCAGCCGCCAATGGGAGCTGCGCGCCCGCAGCATCGAGGTCGATTCCGAAAAAGGGTTTGCCGTGGCGCGCGGCGCGGTCGTGCGCGTCGGCAAGGTGCCGGTGCTGTACGTGCCGTGGTTCATGTTCCCCATCGACGAACGCCGGCGTACCGGCCTGCTGTTTCCGTCGATCGGCAACTCCGACCGCAATGGCTTCGATTACCGGCAACCGATCTACATCAATCTGGCGCCCAACTACGACGCCACCCTCAACCCGCGCATCATGACCAACCGCGGCGCGTTGCTGGGCGCGGAATTCCGCTACTTGAACGAATCTGGCGCCGGCACGGTGGCCGGCGCGTACATGCCCAATGACGACTTGCGCAATCGCGAGCGCGGACATTTCGTCTACAACGCCTTCCAGAACCTCAGCCCGCAATGGCAGACGCGCGCCAACCTGATCCACATCAGCGACCCGCGCTACTTCCAGGATTTCAACAGTAGTTCGGCGGGCATCGCGTTCTACTCGGCTACCAGCGACATCGGTCTGTACGGCCGTGGCCGCTTCTGGAGCGCCGGGCTGTCGGCCGATCATTCCGAGCTGGCCGACCACACCCTGTCCGAATTCTTCCTGCCCTTCGATCGCTTGCCGCGCGCGTATTTCAACTGGGAACAGCCTTTCGGGCGCTGGTTCAGTGCAGGCGTGGAAAGCGAGGCCGTGCGCTTCCAGCATCCGGGCGAATTCGTCAATCCCGACGGCACGCGTTCGGCGGTCCCGGTGCGTCCCGGCGGTTCGCGTGTCGATCTGAAACCGTTCGTGTCGATGTCGCTGGAAGGCGCCAGCTGGTTCATCCGGCCGACGCTGGCGTATCGCTACACCGGCTACCGCCTGGACGACGCTTTGGCCGGCCGTCTTGCAACGGACAATCGCCTGACGCAGGTCAGCGCATCGCAATCGCGCAGCCTGCCGATTGCATCGCTCGATGCCGGCCTGTTCTTCGACCGCAGATTCAACTGGGGTGGCGACGGTTACATACAGACGCTGGAACCGCGCCTGTATTACCTCAACGTCCCTTATCGCGACCAGACCACCCTGCCTATTTTCGACACCCAGCTGCTGACCTTCAGCTGGGGCCAGCTGTTCCGTGACAACCGCTACTCCGGCGCGGACCGTCAGACCGATGCCAACCAGCTGACAACCGCCGTGACCACGCGTTTCATCCGCGAATCGGACGGGTTTGAAAAATTGTCTGCAAGCTTCGGACAGATCCGCTACTTCGAGGACTCGCGCGTGGTGGTGCCGGGTGAGTTGCCGATCCAGCAAGGCAAGTCGTCCTGGATCGCCGACGCCAACTGGTCGCCCAGCGATCGCTGGACCATCGGCGCGTCCTACCAATGGGATCCCCAGGCGCGCCGCCAGGACCTGACCAGTGTGCGCGCCCGCTACCTGCTCAAGGACGATGGCGTCGTCAATTTCGCGTATCGCTATCGCCGCAATACCAGCTTCCGCGACGACCTGCCCGAACGGATCGGCAACCGGTCGGCACTCATCGAACAGGTGGACTTTTCGTTCCTGTACCCGATCAACCCCACCTGGAGCGTCGTCGGTCGCTATTACTACTCAATCCTGGACAAGAAGACGCTGGAAACCATCGCCGGCGTGCAGTGGGACAGTTGTTGCGTCGCGGTCAGGCTGGTTTCACGGCGCTACGTGCAGAATCGCGAAGGCGACATCAGCAATGGCCTGCTGCTGGAAATCGAGCTGAAAGGTCTCGGTTCAGCCGGACAGGACACCCGACGCACGCTGCGCCGCGCCATCCAGGGGTATTACCGGGATGACCTCTATCTGGTGCCGCCGGAAACCGCGACGGGCCAGACCGTGACCGACCAGGCCGCTTCAAACTAGACCGCGTCAAACTAGACCGCGTCAAACCAGACCGTTTCAAAGCAGACCGTGTGAAAACATTCAAAACCAGACTATTGCAGATCCGGATCCCACCCCATGAAGAAGATGCTGTCCTCCCTGCTGATCGCGTTCGCGTTGATTGGCGCCACCGCTTCCTCGCAGACTCTACAGCCGGTCGATCGCATCGCAGCTGTCGTCGATGAGGACGTGATCCTGCAAAGCGAGCTGGACCGCGCCATGCGCAACGTGCTGGCCCAATACGCCGACCGTCAGGACCAGCTGCCGCCGCGCGAGGTGCTGGAGAAGCAGGTGCTGGAGCGCATCGTGCTGGTGCGGCTGCAGGTGGCGCGCGCGGAAAGCAGCGGCATCAAGGTGTCCGACACCGATCTGGACAACGCCGTCAACGGCGTCGCGTCGCAGAATGGATTGACGGTCGACCAGCTGCGCGCCCAGCTGACGCGGGACGGCGTCAGCTACGCCGACTTCCGTTCAACCCTGCGCGACGAACTGCTCACGCAGCGCTTGAAGCAGAGCTTTGCCCAGAGCCGCATCAATGTCAGCGAGGCCGAGGTCAATGCGGCGCTGGTCACGCAGGCCAACGTCGGCAACCAGTACCGGCTCGCGCACATCCTGGTTGCATTGCCCGAGGGCGCCACGCCTGAGCAGATCGCGACCGGCCAGCAAAAAATCGATGGCATCAAGGCGCTGATCGACAAGGGCAAGATGGACTTCGCCGCCGCCGCGGTGCGTTATTCCGACAGCCCGAACGCCCTGGAAGGCGGCGATCTTGGCTGGCGCAGCCAGGACGAGATCCCCCCCGCGTTCGCCGACCAGATCCGCACCCTGCAAGCAGGCCAGGTGATCGGCCCGATGCGTGGCCCGAGCGGCATCCAGTTGTTGAAGCTGGTCGAGGTGCGCGACGCCTCGCAGGCGGCGCCTGCCACTGTCACCCAGTACCAGGCGCGTCACATCCTGGCCGTGGTCGACGACACCCACACCGAGGCGCAGGCCAAGGCCAAGATCGATACCTTGCGTGCGCGCATCACCGGCGGCGCCACGTTGACCGATGCCGCCAAGGAATCGGACGACGCCAACACGCGCGACCGGGGCGGCGACCTGGGCTGGTTCGCGCAGGACGCGTTCGGCCCGGAATTCGGCGCACAGGTTGCGGCATTGAGCGATGGCCAGGTGTCCGCACCGTTCAAGAGCGCGGCGGGCTGGCACATCGTCGAGCGGGTCGGATCGCGTCAGGCCAATGTCGGCGACGACAACCGCAAGGCGCAGATCCGCGAAACCATCGGCCGGCGCAAGCTGGAAGACGAATACAACCGCTTCCTGCGCGAAATG
>JBBJNO010000125.1:4358-7538 GCA_037720875.1 Luteimonas sp.
TATCCGCACCGATGCCGCAGCGGCCACGCCTGCGGCAACGCCAGTGCCGCCGACACCTGCGCCGCCCGCCAGCGGCGGCTGAGGTGAAGCCACGGCTTGCCCTGGTTGCGGGCGAGCCGGCCGGCATCGGGCCGGAATTGTGCGTACGTCTGGCCCAGGTGCCGCGCGACGATTGCAGCTTGCTGGGCTTTGCTGATGCGCACACGCTGATCGCTGCGGCGCAGGCGCTGTCGCTTCCGCTGCAGCTTCTCGCCGAAGACGCCATCGCGCGTTTGCCGGGAGACCTGCCGCTGCGCGCATTCCCGAACGCGGTGGCGAATCGTTTTGGCGAGACCCATCCTGACAATGCCAGCGCCGTGATCGCAGCGCTCACGGCCGCGGCCGACGGGTGCCTCCGTGGCGAGTTCGATGGCCTCGTCACCGGCCCGATCCACAAGGCCACGATCAACCAGGGCCGGATCAACCAGGGCGGGATCAACCAGGGCGGGATTGCCTACACCGGCACCACCGAACTGCTGGCGCGCCATGCGGACTGCGACGTGGTGATGATGCTGGCCAACCACGTGGTGCGCGTCGCCCTGGCGACGACCCACCTGCCCTTGCGCGCCGTGGCCGATGCGATCACCGCCGACGCATTGATCCGCACGTTGCGCATTCTCGACGCCGCCTTGCGCGAGCAGTTCGACATCGCCGCGCCGCGTATCGCGGTGCTTGGGCTCAATCCGCATGCCGGTGAATCCGGGCACCTGGGGCGCGAGGAAATCGACACCATCGAACCGGTCATCGCATTGCTGCGCGCCGAAGGCATGCAACTCATCGGCCCGCTCCCTGCCGACACCGCCTTCCTGCCGGAGAAGTTGCGCGACTTCGACGCCGTGCTGGCGATGTACCACGACCAGGGCCTGCCGACGCTGAAATACAGCGGCTTCGCGGACGCCGTCAACATCACGCTGGGCCTGCCCTACCCGCGCGTCGCCGTCGACCACGGCACCGCGCTGGACCTGGCTGGCAAAGGCAGCGCCGATCCCTCCAGCCTGTTTGCCGCGGTTGCAACCTGTGCCCGCCTCGCACGGCATCGCGCGCGATGAATTTCCACGCGCCGCCGAAAAAATCGCTGGGCCAGCATTTCCTGCATGACCGCGGCGTGGTCGACAAGATCCTCCTCGCGGTCGATCCCAAACCCGGAGACCACGTTGTCGAGATCGGTCCCGGGCAAGGCGCGTTGACGCTGCCGCTGTTGACAAGGCACGGCGCGCTCACCGCCATCGAGTTCGACCGCGACCTGCTTGAACCCTTGACGCACGCCGCGCGCGATGTCGGCGCGTTGACGCTGATCCCCGCCGACGTGCTCAACGTCGATTTCACCGCGCTCGCTGGCGGCGATCCGATCCGCCTGGTCGGCAACCTTCCCTACAACGTGTCCTCGCCGATCCTGTTCCACGCACTCGACCATGCCGCCGCCGTGCGCGACATGCACTTCATGTTGCAGAAGGAAGTGGTCGATCGCATGGCGGCCGGGCCAGGCAGCAAGGTCTACGGCCGTTTGAGCGTGATGCTGCAGGCGTACTGCGAGGTGACGCCGTTGTTCGATGTCGCACCCGCTGCATTCCGTCCACCGCCAAAAGTGGATTCCGCCGTGGTGCGGCTGGTGCCGCGCCCTGCCGGGCGCATCGGCGTCGATGACCCCGCGCGCCTGGCGGCCGTGGTGCGCGCGGCCTTCGGGCAACGCCGCAAGACCTTGCGCAACGCGCTGCAGAACGTGGCCGATGTCGCGATGATCGAGGCCGCCGGGCTGCGCCCCGATGCGCGCGCCGAACAGATCGAAGTGGCCGGTTTCATCCGCCTGGCGAATCTGCCCCTGTCTTGAAAAATATGAATGCGTCCGCAAAGGACGCCAAAGACGCAAAGAAAACCCTTGTATTGTTGTTTTTCGAGTCCTTGGCGTCCTTTGCGGATAGCGCTGCCTTCACACCGCATGACCGTGCCGTTGATATGCCGTCCTCGGCATGTTCACGTTGCTGATTTAAACTGTCGGCATGAACAAACCTGCCGACCACGCATTCGACATCGATGTCGCCACGCGTTATCTCGACGACCAATCCGCGCCCGAGGAAGGCCGCTTCGTGTTCGCGTACACCATCAGCATCCGCAACAGCGGCAAGGTGCCGGCGCGGCTGATCAGCCGCCACTGGATCATCACCGACGCCAACGGCAAGGTCGAGGAAGTCACCGGCGATGGCGTCGTTGGCGAGCAACCGTGGCTGCGTCCCGGCGATGGCTTCGAATACACCTCGGGCGCCATCCTCGAAACCAGCCTCGGCACCATGCAAGGCTCCTACGACATCCTTGCCGACGACGGCACCCGCTTCGCGGCGCCCATCCCGGCATTCACGCTGTCGATGCCGCGAACCCTGCACTAGGCGCGCGGCATGGCCGTCTGGGCGATTGGCGATCTGCAGGGATGTTACGAACCGACACGCCGCCTGCTCGACAAGATCCGTTTCGACCCCTCGCAGGATCGGTTGTGGTTTTGCGGGGACCTGGTCAATCGCGGCGGCGAATCGCTGGAAACCTTGCGACTGGTGCATTCGCTGCGCGCCAACAGCGTCGTCGTACTCGGCAACCATGACCTCTCGCTGCTGGCGATCGGCGAACGTCGCGAGGAAGACCAGCGCAGGGTCAACCCGGACCTGCAACGCGTGTTGTTCGCCGACGACCGGGACGAACTGCTCGGCTGGTTGCGCATGCAGGACATGCTGCATGCGGATCGCGCGCTTGGCTGGATGATGGTCCATGCCGGCCTTGCACCGAAGTGGACGACGACACTGGCCGAGCAACATGCACGCGAAGTCGAAACGCGACTGCGCGGCGGCGACTTCGGTAAATTGTTCAAGAACATGTATGGCGATCGCCCGGAATGGTCGCCGAAGCTCACCGGCATGGATCGCGACCGCGCCATCATCAATATCTTCACCCGCATGCGTTACTGCTCCCCGCGCGGACGCATCGCCTTCGATGAAAAAGGCGCGCCCGGCACGCAGATGCCGGGGCTGTACCCGTGGTACGCAGTGCCCGGACGGGTCGAACGCGACCTGAAGATCGTCTGCGGTCACTGGTCGACGCTGGGCCTGTTCATCGGACACGGCGTGCATGCCATCGACACCGGTGCGGTCTGGGGCG
>JBBJNO010000126.1:0-2162 GCA_037720875.1 Luteimonas sp.
GCGTGTCTTCTCGAATGTCCGCGCGTCACATCAAACAGCCTCACCACCATTACCATCACCGCATGGACTGGATCGACCTGCGCAGCGACACCGTGACCCGTCCCGGACCGGCGATGCGCGAAGCGATGTTGCACGCCGAGGTCGGCGACGACGTCTATGGCGACGATCCCACCGTCAATGCGTTGCAACAGCGACTGGCCGATGACCTCGGCTTCGACGCCGGCCTGTTCGTGCCCAGCGGCACCCAATCCAACCTGCTGGCGTTGATGGCGCATTGCCAGCGCGGCGACGAGTACGTGGTTGGCATGGAAGCCCACACCTACAAGTACGAAGGTGGCGGCGCGGCGGTATTGGGCTCCATCCAGCCGCAGCCGATCGTGCAGGCGGATGACGGCACGTTGCCGCTGGACGCGGTGGAACGTGCGATCAAGCCGATCGATCCGCATTTTGCGCGCACCAGGTTGTTGTGCCTGGAAAATACCTGGCACGGACGTCCGTTGCCGTTGCAGTATCTGGCCGACGCGCGCGATCTGTGCACGCGCCGTGGTCTGTCGTTGCATCTGGATGGCGCGCGCGTGTACAACGCCGCCGTCGCGCAGGGCGTGCCCGCGCATGCGATCACGCAGCATTTCGACAGCGTGTCGGTGTGTCTGTCGAAAGGCCTTGGTGCGCCGGTCGGTTCGGTGCTGCTCGGCGCGCACGCGTTGATCGAGACCGCGCGGCGCTGGCGCAAGGTCGCCGGCGGCGGCATGCGCCAGGCGGGCATTCTTGCCGCCGGCGGGTTGTACGCCCTGGATCATCATGTTGACCGTCTCGGCGACGATCATGCCCGCGCGGCGCGGCTGGCTGATGCATTGCGCGACTTGCCAAGCGTCGATGTTGTCGGCCAGCACACCAACATGGTGTTCCTGGAGATGTCCGCTTCAAGCACGGGTGCGTTGCAGTCGCACATGGAGTCCGCGCACATCCGCATCTCGATCGGCGAAGGCCCGGGCATCCGCCTGGTGACGCATCTCGATGTCGACGACGCGGGCTTGTCGCGTGTGATCGAGGCGTTCCAACGCTTTTGTTTTTTGTAGGAGCGCGCCCAGGTGCGCTCCTACAAAACATCAGCGCAGCAGCATGCGGATGAACTTGTCGACCTTCGCATACGGCGGCTTCAACAGATCGCTCGCCGCGCGCCGCGACTGCCACAGGATCGGCAACTGCTTGCTGCAGGCATCGAACCCGGCCTTGCCGTGATACGCGCCCATGCCGCTGGGGCCGATGCCGCCGAATGGCAGCGCGTTGATGCCGAAATGCAGCAGCGTGTCGTTGACGGTGACGCCGCCGGCGAGCGTGCTGTGCAGAATTTTCTCGATGCTGTCGCGCTGGCGGCTGAAGGGATAGAGCGCCAGCGGCCGGCCGTGTCGGTTGACGTAGTCGATCGCCTCGTCGAGCGACGCATACGACTTGATCGGCAGGATCGGGCCGAAGATTTCATCCTGCATCACCTTGGCATCGTCGCCCGGATCGATCACCAGCGTCGGTGCGAATGATCGCGGCGCATGGCCGGTTTCGCCCAGTGCGATCACGTCGAGGCCAAGCGCGCGCGCATCGTCGAGATAGCCGCTGAGCCGCTGGAACTGCCCGTCGTTGATGATGCGCGTGTAGTCATCGCCCGACGTGTTGCCGTAGCGGCGCTGCACTTCGTCGCGCAGCGCGGCGACCAGCGCGTCGCGCCGCTGCGCATCGACCAGCACGTAATCGGGCGCGATGCAGGTCTGACCGCCGTTGAACCACTTGCCGGTGGCGAGACGCGCGGCGGCCTGTTCGAGCGGGAAGTCGGCGCAGACGATCGCCGGCGACTTGCCGCCAAGCTCCAGCGTCACCGGCGTGAGGTTCTGCGCCGCCGCCGCCATCACCTTTTTGCCGACCGCGATGGAACCGGTGAACACCAGGTGGTCGAACGGCAAGGCGGAAAATTCGGATGCGATATCGGCATCGCCCAACGCGACCGCGACGCGATCGGCGGGGAACACATCCGCCAGCAGCGTGCGCAGGAACTGCGCGGTGCGTGGCGTGTGTTCCGACGGTTTCAGATAAACATGGTTGCCGGCGGCGATGGCGGTGACCAGCGGGATCAGCGCCAGGTTCACCGGATAGTTCCACGGCGAGATCAC
>JBBJNO010000126.1:2172-7357 GCA_037720875.1 Luteimonas sp.
GGCGCGGATGCCCAGGATGATCGGCACGTTGAACGGCGAGATCACGCCGACCACACCGACCGGCTCCGCGCGTATTTCCGCGCGCGCCGGCCAGAATTTCCAGCCCACGCCGACGCGTCTGGGCTTCATCCAGCGACGCAGGTGCGACAGCAAGTGGTCGACCTCGCCGAGCACGGTCATGCCATCGGCGACCAGTGATTCGTGACGCGAGCGGTGGCCGAAATCCTCGGAGATGCAGTCCGCCATTTCGTCGAGTCGCGATTTCAGCGTGGCACGCAGGCGCAGCAGATCGTCGCGGCGCTGCGCGTAATCCGGTTTGTCGGCCTGCCACGCTGAGCGCAGGAGATCCAGGGTCGGGCGCAGTTCGCCGGCAGGGGTTTCGGTGATGGCCTGGGTGGTTTGCATGCGATGCAGTGTAGACGAGCGTCGCGACTATCGATTTTGCGGCCTTTGTAGGGGGGGGGTCTCGACCCACCGCTTTTGGTTGAGCGCCTTGGACACCGTCATCGCGACGGGACCGAAGAGCGGTGGGTCGAGACCCACCCTACGACGCCCCGACGCCTGCAGTTTTCAATGTTCCAGACATGCGCCCGTACAATCGCGCTATGCAAGCCGTGCGCCCCTACCTCGATACGCTCCCGCAGCTTGGCGAGCGTGCCTACATCGACCCAGCGGCAACGGTGATCGGCGATGTCGTGCTCGGCGACGATGTCTCGATCTGGCCCATGACCGTGGTCCGCGGCGATGTCAATTTCATCCGCATCGGCGCGCGCAGCAATGTGCAGGACGGCACGGTGATCCATGTCAGCCACGACGGCCCGCACGCGAAGCTGGGCGGGTTCGCCACCGTGATCGGTGAGGACGTGACCATCGGCCACAAGGCCATCATCCACGCGTGCCGTATCGAGGACGCGGCGTTGATCGGGATGGGTGCGATCGTGCTCGATGGCGCGGTGGTGAAAAAGCACGGGTTCGTCGGTGCAGGCGCGCTGGTCGCGCCGGGCAAGATCGTCGGCGAGGGCGAGCTGTGGCTGGGCAATCCGGCGAAGAAGGTGCGGATGCTCAGCGACGCGGAGATCGAGGCGCTGTACTACAGCGCGCAGCATTACATGCGGCTGAAAGATCGCTACTTCACGGCACCGCACGTGTAGGAGCGGCTTCAGCCGCGAGTGCTGGGGTTGAGCAAGTTGCGCATCGTGCCGACGGCAGGCGCATGCATTGGCACATGCATTTATTCATGCTCCACACCCTGCGCGGACGCGAAGAAGGTTCGCGGCATCGCATCAGTCGGCGGTGATCAGCGCGTTGTGTTGCGCGCGCAACTCGCCGTAGAGGGTGTCGGTGTCGGGCCGCACCCCGTGCCAGCGCGCGAAACTGTCGGCGGCCTGCTCGACCAACATGCCAAGGCCATCGATGGCGTCGTGTGAGCCGTGCGCGCGCGCCCACGATAAAAATGGGATGGCCGCTTCGCCGTAGCTCAGGTCCACAGCGGCCGTGCGGCGGCCGACCAGCGAGGCCGGAAAGGTCGGCAGGCGGCCATCGCGCGTGGCCGAGGTGGCGTTGACGATCAGGTCGAATTCGCCGAGCGCATCCAGGTCGTTGATGTAACGCGAATGCACGCGGCCGGGTTCGCCGAGGCTGTCGACCAGTGCGTCGGTGCGCTCGGACGTGCGATTGACGATGAACAAATCGCCGATGCCTGCTTCCAGCAACGCCGGCGCCACACCGCACGCCGCGCCCCCGGCACCGATCAGCAACGTCCGCCGCGCACGCAGGTCGAGCGCGTGGCGCCCGGTGAGGTCGCGCACCAGTCCGGCGCCGTCGGTGTTGTCGCCGTGCCAGGTGTCGCCATTGCGCACCAGCGTGTTGACCGCGCCCGCGCGGCGCGCGCGTTCGGTGACGTCATCGCACAAGGCGAACGCGGCCTGTTTCAGCGGCAGGGTGATGTTGGCCCCGGCGCCGCCCTTGTCGGCGAACGACGCGAGCGCATCGGCAAACTGCTCCGGCGTGGCATCGATCGCCACATAGTCAACCGCGCTGCCGGTTTGCCGGCCGAACTCGGCATGGATGCGCGGCGACAGCGAATGCGCCACCGGATGTCCGAATACCGCGTAGTGCTTGCTCATCGTCATTGCTCCTTGTGTCTCCGGCTTGGTCAACGGTGCAAGACAAGCCTGCTTAAAAGCGGCGTTGTCCGCAAAGGACGCCAGGACGCAAAACAAGCATGCAAAGAGGTGCTGTTCCTTGCATCATTTGCGTCCTTTGCGGACTGTTCTGAATTTCCTTAACGCAGCTGCTGCAACGCGGCGGCCGCATCCAGCGCGAAATACGTCAGCACGCCATCGGCGCCGGCGCGCTTGATGCTGGTCAGCGCCTCGAGCATGCAGGCGCGCTCGTCGAGCCAGCCGTGTTGCGCAGCGGCCTTGAGCATCGCGTACTCGCCGCTGACCTGGTAGACGAAGGTCGGCGCGCCGAATGCATCCTTCACCTGGCGCACGATGTCGAGATACGGCAGGCCCGGCTTGATCATGATCATGTCGGCGCCTTCGTCGAGGTCCAGCGCGACTTCGCGCAGCGCCTCGTCGCTGTTGGCCGGGTCCATCTGATACGTGTACTTGTTGCCGCCGCCGAGGGCGCCGGCACTGCCGACGGCCTCGCGGAACGGGCCGTAGAAACTCGATGCGTACTTGGCGCTGTAGGCGAGGATGCGCGTGTGCACGTGGCCGCCTTCCTCCAGTGCCTGGCGGATCGCGCCGATGCGCCCGTCCATCATGTCGCTGGGGGCGACGATGTCGGCGCCCGCGGCCGCATGCGACAAGGCCTGCTTGACCAGGGCGTCGACGGTGTCGTCGTTGACGACGTAGCCGCTGTCGTCGACCAGGCCATCCTGCCCGTGCGAGGTGTAGGGATCGAGGGCGACGTCGGTGATGACGCCCAGTTCCGGAAAGCGCGCTTTCAGGGCGCGGATCGCGCGTTGGCACAGACCGTCCTCGGCCCAGGCGGCGGCGGCGTCGAGCGATTTGGCGTCCGCCGCGGTGACGGGGAACAACGCGAGCGCAGGAATCTTCAATGCACAGGCCTGCTCGGCCACGCGCAACAGGTCGTCGATGCCGATGCGCTCGATGCCGGGCATGGAGGCGATGGGGGTGCGGCCGGACAATTCGTGCACGAACACCGGATAGATCAGGTCGTTGGCAGTCAACACGGTCTCGCGCATCAGCCGGCGCGAGAAGTCGTCGCGGCGCATGCGGCGTGGGCGGGTGCAGGGGTAGGCCATGCAGCGATTCTACGCCGCGGCTGCCGGCCCTCGTGCTTGGCAACGAGACGGTAGTGATGCCCTGAAGGTTTGAACCATGTCGTTATCTCTGATGTTGACGATGCCGTCGAGGATCAACCCGGTCTTGGCGCGGCCACGTTTTTTCGCGCGCGGTCAGGACGATGCCGATGGCGGCGACCAGCGCGCCGAAGGCGGCGAAGGCGGCGAAGGCGGCGAAGACGGCGAAGGGAATCAGCAGCCAATTGCCCCAGCCAGGAACGGGATCAGGGCCAGCAGCATCCAGAGCATGGCGACGATGCCCCACAGCAGGTGGATGAAGATTGTGAGTACCGATTGCGCGGCCGCGGTTGGGCGCAGCTGCTGTTGCCAGGACCGCAACCCACCCGATGAGGTTCTACCGCAAGGCGCATCGTCCCGGGGGCGCTATTGCAAAACCAAGGCGTCATCACCCCACCCCATGCACCCCGTCGATCTCGACGCATAACTCGCGGCGGCAGATCGCGGCGTGCACCAGCACGTGCGGGACGCGGTCGCCGAAGCGTTGCCGCATCGATTCCGCCACCAGCGGCAGGTCGTCGCGGTCGCGGACATAGACCTTCAGGCGCGTGCCGGACCCGAAGCTGGGCGGCAGGGCGGGCTGGCGCAGGCGTGCGGCGGCGATGAGGCTGTCGAAATTGGCGAACGTCTCTTCCAGCTGCGCCATCAACGCATCAGCGTGTTGCGACGCATGGCCGACCACGCTGGCGGTGCCCGACAGCAGCAGCGGCATGCCGTGCTGCGTGGGCGGCAGCATGGCGCGGGCGAAGCTGGGCGGCTGCGGGCCGTAGCTGCGCGGATAACGATAGGCGCTGATCTGGCGCGGGTTCTCGACCGGCGTGCCGGGCATGGCGCCGGCCAGCCAGTAGATCTGCAACACGCGTGCATCGTCGCAACGGCCGATGGCGGTCGCGGCTGGCAACATGCCCACATCGAAATCGCTCAGTCCGCGCGCGCGGCCGACACAGAATTGCCGGTAACGCTCGGCGTCGCCGTCGCCCTGGGTGATCGCATCGAGGTAGTTCCAGATGCGCAGCAGATGCGGCGTGCCGCTGTCGCCGACGAAGCGGGTCAGGCGCAAGTACGCGTGCTCGGTGGCATCACGCAGCCCGGAGGCGTGGCCATCGGCATTGGCGCGTTCCTCGACCTCGATCACGCCGAACATCAGTTGCCCGTCGCTGGCCCATGCGATCTCGCCGTCGCGGCCATGCGCGACCGGCGTGCTGCAGCGCCAGATCTCGAAGCATGCGTCGCCGTGCGGCTGCAATGGCACGCGCAGGTAGCGGGGATCGTCGAGGTGCGGCGCATCGTTGCCGAACCCGAGCACCGCGAGCACGTGCTTGTCCTGCAATAGTTGCGCAGGCGTCGCGGAGGCGACGTAGTCGACCGCAAGCTGCGGCAAGGGATGCAACACGGGCATGGTCGCGCTCATGGATTGCCTGGCTGCAGGGTGTCGCCCTGCACCTGTACGCGCACTTGCCGGCGTCGGCGCAGCCAGCCGCGGAACGCTGCCGGCACCATGCCCAGCGCGGTGATGGCGTAGATCGCGCGGAACAGGCGCAGGCGCCGCAGCACCGGCTTGGAATCGAACACGTCGCCGGCCAGCATCGAGACCACGGCCGATTCGACCTGCAACACGTCCTTTGGATGGGCGAACAGGTGTTTCATGGTCGGCGAGGGGAAGCGGTAGATGAACCACTTGAATTCGTCGAGGCCACGGTTGAAGCGTTTCTCCAGCGCGCGCTGCAGCTGCCGCTCGCGCGCGGGCTCGCGCAGCGCCGCATCCACCATGTCCGCGGCCAGCTCCGCGCTGTGCAGGGCCAGGTACACGCCGGAGGAGAACATCGGATCGACGAAGGCGTACGCGTCGCC
>JBBJNO010000127.1:0-7351 GCA_037720875.1 Luteimonas sp.
TTCGAGCTGGCGGCAAGCGAGTTGAACGATCTGGTGTCGCAACAGCGCCGCCGCGTCGAACTGGCCGAGCGCCGCGCCGCGGAGGCCGCCTTCGGCCGCGAACGCCTGTCGCAGGCGCGGCACCAGGCCGCCGTGGCCCTGGCGCAATGCGTGCGCGAACACCGGTTGACGGCGCCGGTGCGCCAGTTCCTCAGCGAACACTGGCAGCACCACATGGTGCAGACCCTGTTGCGTGACGGCCGCGATTCCGCGCGCCACATGGGCGCGATGAACCTCGGCCAGTCACTGGTTGAAATCGACTTGGCGGCCGCGTCCGCGCAAGGCGCCACCATTGCCGATCGCCTGATCCAGTTGATGCCGCTGCTGCGCGATTGCCTCGGCAGTTCGGGACTGGAAGCCGCGCCCGCGGACGAAGCGGTCGCACGCCTGGTGCGGGCCCTGGCGTGGCCCGATGTGCCGCGCTCGATGATGGCGCCCGTGCAGATCGCACCGTTCGAGGTGGGGGAAGCCGAAGCGACCACGTTGCGCCTGGTCAGCAATCACGACCACCGCCCGGCCAACCCGGATGCCACGGCCGCCATGCGCAAGCTGTCGCCAGGCGACTGGGTGCGCCTGATCGACGACGATGGTTGCGAACGCGCGCTGAAAGTGGCATGGGTCAGCCCGCTGACGTCGCGGTTCCTCATCGTCAATCGTCGCGGCATGCGCGAACTGGTTGCCACCGCGGACCAGCTGGCCGTGCTGGCGCAGCAGGGACGATTGATCGTGGGACTGCCGGACGCGCCGTTCGAGGGCGCGATGAAACACGTGTGGAAGCATCTGCAGCGCGCGGCGTGATTTCGTTCTGCGGGAGCGCACCTCGACGCGACAGGTCTTGCTGGTAGCGCCATCGCGTCTGGGTGCGCTCCCGCAAGATCAGCGCGCGATCAAGCGTTGATGGTAGAGCCCCTGCGCGCCCGCTGATGCTCCGCGGGTTACGATGACTCCGCATCAGCCAGCGGAGTCGAGGATGTCGGTCACTATTGGAATTGCGCGGGAAACCGCGGTTGGCGAACGGCGTGTCGCGATCGTTCCCGAAACCTGCAAAAAGTTGATTGCCGCCGGCGCGCGGGTGCTGGCTGAGCGCGGGCTTGGCAGCGGCGCGCATTTTTCGGATCAGGCCTACATCGATGCGGGCGCGACGATCGTCGACAACGTCAGCGCCGCGGTGGGCGACGCGGATCTTGTGCTCTGCGTGCAGGCGCCGGAGGGTGCGACCATCGCGATGATGAAACCAGGCGCCGCGCTGGTGGGCAGCCTGCAGCCGCAGGCCGACGAGGCGCGCGCCGACGCGTTGCGGGCCAACGGGATCGTTGCCTTCCCGCTGGAAAAGCTGCCGCGCACCACGCGCGCGCAGGCGATGGATGTGCTCAGCTCGCAGGCCGGCATGGCCGGTTACAAGGCCGTGCTCATCGCCGCACAACTGACGCCGCGATTTTTTCCGATGCTGACCACGGCCGCCGGCACGATCCGTCCCTCGAAGGTGTTGATCATCGGCGCCGGCGTCGCTGGATTGCAGGCAGTCGCCACCGCGAAACGTCTTGGCGCACAGGTCGAAGGCTTCGACGTGCGGCCGGAAGTGAAGGAGCAGATCGAATCGCTCGGCGGCAAGTTCCTGGACCTCGGTGTCAGCGCCGCGGGCGAGGGTGGTTACGCGCGACAACTCACCGATGACGAACGCGCAGAACAACAGCGGCGTCTGGGCGAACATATCCGCAACATCGACGTCATCGTCTGCACGGCGGCGGTACCGGGACGCCCGGCGCCGAAGATCATCAGCGCGGCGATGGTGTCGGGCATGAAGCCAGGCAGCGTGATCGTCGATCTGGCCGCGGAAACCGGCGGCAACTGCGAACTGACGCAACCGGGCAAGAACATCGAGGTTGGCGGCGTCACCATCGCAGGCCCTCTCAATCTCGCCAGCAGCGGCGCCATGCACGCCAGCGAGATGTATGCACGCAATGTCTTCAACTTCGTGTCGTTGTTCATCAAGGACGGCGCAATGACATTCGACTGGAACGACGAATTGTTGGCGAAGACAGTGTGGCCAGAACGACCCGCCGCGTAACGTAGGGTGGGCCTTGGCCCACCGTTCGCCGTCACGATTGCCGCGATGGTGGGCAAGGCCCACCCTACGCCGCGCAGACGCCCGTTCGCGGGGCGAGCGATGTGTTACCGCTGCGGCGAACGATTCGCCTCGATCCATTGTCTGCGCTGTTCCGGCGTCATCTGCTTCCAGCGTTCGCGCAGGGCTCGCCGTTCGGCTTCCGGTAGATTGCGCATCCGCTCGAACATCGCCCGTGCCTGCGCGCGCTTTTCGGGATTCATCCGTTCAAAGCGCTGCATGCCCCGATGCGCACGCGTGCGCTGATCGGGCGACAACGTCTTCCAGCGTCTGGCGTGTTCGAGCATCTGCGCGCGTTCCCCGGGTGCGCGATTCCAGCGCTCGCGGATCGGCGTGGTCAACTCATCGCGTTGTGCCTGCGTGAGTTGTTCCCACGTGGGTAGGGCGGATGGCGAAGAGGTCTGCGCCGGTACGGCCGAAGTCGCGGAAAGCAGGAGGCCGGCCGTCAGGAAAAAAAAGAATCGTTTCATCGTCATCACTCCATCGCCATCAGCTGGGCATCGGAGGATGCCAGCCAGGCATAGAAATCAGGATCCTGGTCGAGTGCGGTCACAAGCGACATGTCGCCCGAAGCCGTCGCAAACATGTCGCTGGCCGCGGTTGAAACAGGCGGTGCCTCACCATCGACATGCATGCCTGAATTGAAATTGAGCCCCAGCGTGATGGCGAACACGACCGCTGCAAAGCCGCCAAACGCCGCACCGAGCGGCCAGCCGTGCATCGTTTTCGATGGGCCTCGCGTCGCTGCGTGGCGGTTCGCGCGCAACTGCGCACGTGTCGGCGGTGAGACGTGCACGATCGCCTGCCGGTAGCGATCGCGCATCGCACGGTCGAAATCATGATCGGCGACATCACCATCGATAACATCGGCAGCAGTGACATCAGCAGCAGTGACATCGGCATCGGTACGGAATGTCTTCATCGCCAGTCTTCCAGTTTCTTTTGCAGAGCATCGCGTGCGCGTGAGAGGTGGGTCTTGACCGACCCTTCGCTGCAGCCCATGGCGCGCGCGGTGTCGGCGACGTCGAGTTCTTCCAGCACGCGCAGCGAGAACGCCTCGCGTTGCCGTCTTGGCAGCGACTGCAGCGCGACTGCGAACTTGCCGTAGGCCTCACGGCCATCATGCGTCCGTGCCGGACCCGGTCCGTCGTCGGCCCAGTCGATGCTGGCGTCGGTGTCGTCTCCGCTGATCCTGAGCCCGTCGAAGGACAGCCAGCGCAGACGGAACGTCCGGCGCCGCTGCGTATCGACGATGCGGCTGCGCAGGATGCTCCAGAACAGCGGCGTCCATTCCGTTGCCGGACGCTCGCCATACGCCAGCATCTTCATCATCGCGTCCTGCACCGCGTCGAGCGCATCGTCGCGGCTGCGCAGTCCCAGTTCGGCAAAACGGAATGCGCGGGTGCCGACACCGGCCAGGAACGCATCCAGCGTCGCTGCGGGGGCAACGAAGGGCGGGACAGGTTCCGGGCCGGCATCGAAGTTCACCGCTGCAGCTTAGTGCCCGCGATCCCAGCGGCGGTCGAACCGCTCGCCACGGCGATCCAGGCGATTGTCGGCGCGGTCGCCACGGCGATCGAGACGGTTCTCGATGCGGTCGCCGAGGTTGTCGAGACGATTGGCGCGGCGTTCGTGGCCGTTGTCTTCGGCGCGTTCAGAACGACGGTCGAGGCGTTCGTCGATGCGATCGCCGCGCTGATCGAGACGATGGTCGATGCGGTCGCCACGGTGATCGAGTCGACGCTCGACGCGGTCGCCAAAATCGCCAGCGCTGGCGGCGCCGGCAAGCAACAGCAGGGGGATGCTCAGCAGCATGGGTTTCATGGCATGTCCTCTGATCAGGTTGAAAGGTTTGTTGTGCTGGAAGGTTTGCAGCCTGCACCACTGCAAACGTCTCCCGTCGTCATCGGTTGACACCGCCGCTGCAGAATTCAGGGACGGTTATGATGCGGACGGGCTTGGATAGGGAGTGGACGGATGAGCGATGGTTTCGTGGCGCTATACATTTTCATGCTGGCGGCCATCGCCGGCCATGTGATCATCTCGCGCGTGCCGGTGATCCTGCACACGCCGCTGATGTCCGGCTCCAACTTCATCCACGGCATCGTGCTGATCGGCGCGATGGTGGTGCTGGGGACCGCCGACACCACACTGGAAAAAGTCATCGGCTTCATCGCGGTGCTGCTGGGCGCGGGCAATGCGGCTGGGGGTTACGTGGTGACGGAGCGGATGCTGGAGATGTTCAAGTCGTCCAAGAAACCTGTTGTACAGCAGGAGCCGAAGGCATGAACTGGCTCCTGCTGCTGGTGAAGGCCAGTTATTTCGTCGCCGCGACCTTGTTCCTGCTCGGCCTGCAACGCATGGCATCGCCGAAGACGGCGCGTTCCGGCATCCAGTGGGCAGGCGCGGGCATGTTGATCGCGACATTTGCGACCTTCCTGCTGCCTGGTTTGCACAACTTGCCGCTGATCGCCACCGCACTCGTCATCGGCACCGGCGTTGCGTGGGTGTCCGGCAAGAAAGTCGCGATCACCGACATGCCGCAGATGGTGGCGCTGTACAACGGCATGGGCGGTGGGTCGGCGGCTGCGATTGGTGCGGTGGAATTGCTGAAACTCGCGAATCGCCAGACGTCAGGGGTTGTGCCGCCTCCGGAACTCGTTTCCATCGATACCGGCGTACCGACAGTGACCATCGTCCTGGCCGTGATTGGCGCATTGATCGGTGCGGTGTCGCTGTCGGGCTCAGTGATCGCCTGGGCCAAGCTCGACGGCCGCATGGATAAGCGCTACACCTTTCCGGGCCAACAATTCTTCAACCTCGGCGTCGCCATCGGCGCAGTGGTGCTGGGCGGACTGGTGGTTTACTCGCTTGGTGTGTCGGCGATCATCGCCTTCTTCATCGCCGCACTCGCGCTGGGCGTGCTGATGACGCTGCCCATCGGCGGCGCCGACATGCCGGTGGTGATCTCGCTGTACAACGCGCTCACCGGACTGGCGGTCGCATTCGAAGGCTACGTGCTCGGCAACGAGGCGCTGATCATCGCCGGCATGATGGTCGGTGCCGCCGGCATGCTGCTGACGCGCCTGATGGCCAAGGCGATGAACCGCTCGATCAGCAGCGTGCTGTTCTCCAACTTCGGCGGTAGCAGCGGCGAGGCGCAGGAAATCACCGGCGCGCAAAAACCCATCGAGGCCGGCGACGTCGCCGCGATGATGGCGTACGCAGAACGCGTGGTGATCGTTCCCGGCTACGGCATGGCCGTGGCACAGGCGCAGCACAAGATCTGGGAGCTGACGCAGAAATTGATGGAGCGCGGCGTCAAGGTGAAATTCGCCATCCATCCGGTCGCCGGCCGCATGCCCGGGCACATGAATGTGTTGCTGGCCGAGGCCGGCGTGCCCTACGACCTGATTGCCGACATGGACGACATCAACCCGGAATTCGCCAACACCGATGTGGCACTGGTGATTGGCGCGAACGACGTGGTCAATCCCGTCGCCAAGACCGACCCCGCATCACCCATCTACGGCATGCCGATCCTCGACGTGGTCAATTCAAAACACACCATTGTCATCAAGCGCGGCAAGGGCACCGGTTTCGCCGGCATCGAGAATGCGCTGTTCTACGCCGACAACACCCGCATGCTGTACGGCGATGGCGCGGAGATGGCCAGTGCGTTGGTCAGCGAACTGAAGGCGGTCGAGGGCGGCGGGCACTGAGCCCACCGCCGTTGGCCAGCCATGGTCGTTGTTGCAGTCAGTCGTCCGGATAACAAATCTCGCCGGTGACCTCGGTCGTGATCACGCCATTGCCCTTGTGGCCGCTGACGAAGGCGGGACCTGGGTGCTGCGCAGCACTGGGAGCGTATTCACGATGATTTTCCAGTGGCGCTGGTGTTCCAACTGCGCGCCATTAAAAGCGGAAACCAGAACCTATCTCGATATCGGAACTCAACCGATTTGCAATCGTCATTCCCGCGAAAGCGGGAATGACGGGTAAAGAAGTTCGTTGCTTCTAATTTGAGATAGGTTCCGACTGCGCGCCATTAAAAACGGAAACCAGAAGCTATCTCGATATCGGAACTCATACGATTTGCAAGCGTCATTCCCGCGAAAGCGGGAATCCAGGGACTTTGTTTTCACCGGCTTAAAGTCCCTGGATTCCCGCCTTCGCGGGAATGACGGGTAAAGAAGTTCGTTGCTTCTAATTTGAGATAGGACCAAGGGCGCTTCCTCAGGCCACTGCCTACCGAACCACGCTTCGCCTTCCACTACGGCATGCCATCCGCCAATCCGGTATTGACCAGCGCCTGGTCACGCGAGTTGTCGCATGCCGCCCTGTATATCCCGCCCAATGATGCGACACAAGAACAGGGTTCATGCCGGTTTTTGCAATGATTCAGCGCATCGGGCTCACATCTTCAATCATCGTGCAGCAAGCCCCGCGACCGGCAACGACAACCACAACCACATCAAGTCGGCGGAATGATTGGCGAGCTGCGCCAGCGTCATCGCGTGCGTTCCGCCCAGCTTGAGGGCTGACTCCCACGGCAGCATTCCCATCCCGGTGCCCAGTTGTCCCGCGACGATGCCCCAGTTGGCGAGCACGATGGTCGCGATGGTCGCGATCACCGCAAGTGCAGCGCGCGACCAACCGGGCCGGTGGCCGCCCAGGCGCAACAACACAGCCGCATCGATCGCCGCGAACACGGCCATCCAGCTGCATTGGCGATCCAGCGACAACGCCAGCAGGATCCATGCGGCAGCGCTGCCTGCCGTGCCCAGTGCAAGCAGCATATAGGCGAAGCGGGCGTTATGCGGGCTGTCTGGCATTGCCCGCTCAGCGAACATTGTGGTGGGTGTCAAGCATGTCGGCGTCGCGATCGGAAGATGGATGATCATCCCGATTGCAGCATCGCCGTGCAATCGGCCGTCATGCCCTTGCGCCCGCGGCGCTAAAATGCGTTTCAGGCCGGGCTTGCGCAGGCCGTCCGCAGCCCCACGTTGAACACATGTATTCCCGCAGCAGTGAACCTGTCCGTTTCGAGCGCGATTGCGACGCCGTCCTGGTGCCGCAGGGTGAGGTCGTGAGCCTGCCCGCCGGCAGCATCGGCTACATCACCCAGGCGCTGGGCGGCAGTTACACCGTGTTCGTCGAAGGCAACCTGTTCCGCATCGCCGGCCG
>JBBJNO010000128.1:0-7259 GCA_037720875.1 Luteimonas sp.
TTAGAGCCACATCGCGCCCAGGTGCGCTCCTACCGGGTTCCGCCCAGGTCCCAAGCCTCACCGCAACGTCGCCCCCAATTCATACCAGTCCACCTTGCGCGTGATCCACATGATCGCAGCGAGGATCCCGAACAACAGCATCGAGCCCATCAGCAACGCGTTGTCCTCCGACACCAGCAGTCCATACAGGACGCCGTACAGCGCGGTCAGCATCGCGGCAAACGCGAGTGCGCGGCCGCGACTGTGCAAGACATGGCTGAGATAGAACCCCTGCAAGCCGATGCAGGCGATGGCCGAGGCGACATAGGCCTGCCAGAACGCGATGTGTTCGGACAGGCTGAGCAGCAACAGGAAGAAGATCGCCAGCGCCAGTCCGACCAGCAGGTATTGCAGCGGATGGATCGGCAATCGCTTGATCAACTCGAACAACGCAAATCCCACGAACGTCAACACGATGAAGAGGATGCCGTACTTGCTGGCGCGGTCCGCCTGCGAATAGACATTGACCGGATCCACCAGGTCGACCTGCAGGCTGTCGAGGCTCGATGCGCCCGTGAGCCCGGCGCCACGCCGCAATTGTGATTGCGCATCGCTGGCGAGCGAGGAAATATCCCAGCGCGCTGTGAAGCCCTGGTCTGTGACGGTGCGCGTGCGCGGCAGGAAGCGTCCTCCGAACAGCGGATGCGGCCAGCGCGATGTCATCGCGATCCGGTTGCTGTCGGCGATGGGCGCGATCGACAACGATTCGGTGCCGGCAAGGGCGAAGTCCAGATCGATGCGCATTCCACCCACCGTTGTTGCTACGATGGATGGCAACGGCGCGTGCACGCCACCGAATCGCTGCGCCAGATTGCGGGTGCCAGGCTGCAGCTTTACGGATCTTCCATCGATGCGCAGGTTCGGCGTGCCCACCAGGCCGCGCACATCGGCGAGGCCGAACACCAGGTATGGCGTGGCATATTCCCGTGTCACGTTGGCTGCCGGCTGCGGAGCGTGATCATCGAAGGTGGCCATCAATCTGGCGCGCCATTCGTAGACGCGTACTTCGTGCAAACCGATGCGGCGCGTATCAGGAACCAGTTCGCCATCCACCGACAACGTGAGCGGCGTCTGGATCAGTGCGTCGCTGGTCTTGTCGATTCGCGTCTGCTTGTTGCCCTTGTCGTCGGTGAATTCGACGTGCTGGCGATCGGTCCAGGAGACGATCCGCAACGGTCCGGCCACTCGCTGCGCACCTGCCGCACTCTGGGTCACCCGGGCCACGGCCTGGGCGCGGAACACCTGACGCTCGTTGATGGTGGCGCGGATCATCGACAGCGGCACCAGCAGCAACAGCACGAGGCCGCCGACGGTGAGGAAGCGGAGCAACAACCGAGGCGTTTTCATGCGTGTCCACCTGTCCTGCTGCTTCGACTGGCGAGCCAGTCGAAGAGCTGGAAGACACACGCCAGATACGGAAACATGCCATACAGCGTGTCACTGGCGGAATGTGAGTGGCGATCGATCGCCAGGAACACGTGCACGCAGAAGGCAACCGCCAATGCCGTCGCCAACCAGCCGGCGACGGACACCGGCCGGTGCAGCCATCCCCATCTTGCAAACCAGCGCGTTGCCATGTCGTTGCCTCTGCTTTGATTCAGCGTCAGACGAGGCTAGATGGCGAGGATGTGCGTGGAAGGGAGCGAGAGTGAAGTGGGTATGAAGTGTGCGTAGGGTGGGTCTTGACCCACCATTTTCCGGATCGAAGAACGGCGGCGAAGATCGGCGGGTCGAGACCCGCCCTACGGAAGACGCAGGATCGCCCGTGTGCCGCCGCCGGGGCGATCGTCCAGGCGAATGCTGCCGCCATGCAGCGATGCGACCTCGCGCACGAACGGCAGGCCCAGCCCGGAACTGCGGCTGCCGCCGTCCGGGCGCGGCAACGAGTAGAAGCGTTCGAAGATGCGATCGCGCGCGAATTCTGGAATGCCAGGCCCGCGATCGCTGATCGTCAGTTCGACAAGGCCATCATCCTGGCGCAGCCCGATGTCGATGTCCGTCCCGCTTGCGGAGAATTCAATGGCGTTGTCGAGCAGGTTGCGGATGGCTTGGCGCAGCAGGAAACGGTCGCCTTCGACGCGCATTGCCGGCGCCATCGCCTGATGGACCGTGACCCCTGCCTGCGCGAGGCGCGGCGCAATCTCTTCGACGATGCCTGCAACCAACATCGATACGTCGATCGCTTCGCGCTGTTGCAACTGCTTGCGGTGCTCCACCGCTGCCAACGCCAGCAGCTTGTCAATCATCTCCGTGAGTCGTTCGCCCTGCGATTGCACATTGGCAGCGAAGCGGGCGCGGTCGGCTTCCGGCAACGGCTCCTGCAACAACTCGGCCGCGCCACGGATCGCGGCCAATGGACTCTTCATCTCGTGCGTCAGCGTCTGCACATATTGCTCGACGTACTCCCTGCCCTCGAGTTCGCGTCGCATGGTGTCCAGCGCGCGCCCCAGGTCGCCGAATTCACCAGCGGCATCCGGCAACGTCGCGCGCTCGCCCTTGGCCACGGCATTCGCGTAATTGCGCAACGCGCCAAGTTGCCGCGATAGCCACCACGCAGCGGCCAGTCCGACCAACAGCGCCCCGCCCATCAGCACCCAGCCCCAGCGCATGACAACGTCCTGGCTGCGCGCGATGAACGGCTCGATGACCCGGTTGGGTTTTGCCACCGTCAGCACGCCGACGATGCGTCCGGCATCGATGATCGGCGCGGCGACATGCATGACCGATGAGGTTTCGTCGTTCGGATCGCTGCGTGTCGAACGCGCACCGTATTGCCCGCGCAAGGTGCGATGGACATCGTTCCAGCGCGAATTGTCGCGGCCCAGGTCGCGGTCTTCCGAATCGAACACGACGATGCCTTGCGAATCGGTGATCATGATCCGGTAACTGGCGCTGCGCTTCTCGAAACCCCAGATCTCGGCGCCGATATCGCGGCCTCGCAGCGCACGCACGCGTTGCGCGAAGCGGCCCTGGTTGATATTGCCGGCAAGCAGATCGTCGCTGGCGAGTTCCGCCAGCACGTTGGCGGTATCTGCCAGCGTGTCCTCCATCGCCTGGCGCACGCCGGGCTTGACCTCCTGCACGAATACGCGCGCGACCAGCAACGCCGCCAGTGCCACGATGATGAAGTAGCCCAGCAGGATGCGCAGGCCGATCCTCATCGCGCACGCCTCGAAAGCAATGTTGTCCGAAAAGGACGCCAAGGACGCAAAAGAAGCCAGCAAAAAATGTTGCTCTTTGCATCCTTGGCGCCCTTCGCGGACAGATTGCCCATCACCTAGATATCGAGGGAGTAACCGACGCCGCGATGGGTGCGGATCGGGTCGATGGCGGGGTCGATTGCTCGCAATTTCGCGCGCAGCGTCTTGACGTGCGTATCGACGGTGCGATCGGTGCTCTCGCTATCGCCATCCCACGCGCGATCCAGCAATTGGGCACGGCTCAGGATGGCGCCGGGGCGCCGCAACAACTCCGACAGCAGCGCGTATTCGTAGCGGGTCAGGTCGAGCAGATGCCCGGCGCACCGGATGCGGCGTCCTTCGCGATCGATCTCGAACAGGCCGGAGCGGTGCCAGCCATGCTCCGCCGTGGAATGGCGACGCAAGCGTGCGCGCACACGCGCCACCAGTTCGCGCGGCGAGAACGGCTTGGCGATGTAATCGTCGCCGCCCAGTTCGAGCCCGAGGACACGATCGACTTCATCGTTGCGCGCGGTCAGGAAGATCACCGGCAACTCACTGGCCATGCGCAGCTTGCGGCAGACATCGAACCCGCTGACATCCGGCAAACCCACATCGAGCAGCAGCAGGTCGATGCCGCCCTGCCCGATCCGCGCCACGATGCCGCCGCCGAGCAGGTGATGCTCCACCGTGTAGCCTTCGCTGCGCAGCGCATACAGCAGCGCATCGGCGATGGCGGGCTCGTCCTCGGCTATCAGGATGGTCGTCTGCATTTGCGCGGCAGCATAGTCGCAGTGGATGCCACGGACTATGCTCGCCCCATGAATTACCGCCACGCCTTCCACGCCGGCAACCACGCCGATGTGCTCAAGCACATCGTCGTCCTCGCGCTATGCGATGCCCTGACCACGAAACCCACGCCGTGCTTCGCGCTGGATACGCACGCTGGGCGCGGCTTGTATGCACTGGCGGGGAGCGCCGCACTGAAGACCGGGGAATCCGACGATGGCATCGGCAAGCTCGCTGCGGGCGCATCGAAAGACCCGCTGCTCGCCCGCTATCTCGCCGCTGTGCATGCCTGCCGGTTGCAGCATGGCAGGGCAGCCTATCCCGGCTCGCCGTGGCTGCTGGCGCATGCCTTGCGCGCCCAGGACCACATCGCGGCCTGGGAGCTGCAACCGATCGAAGCCGCGGCGTTGCAGCGTAACTTCGGCGATGACAAACGATTACAGATCCATGCGGGTGATGGTTACTCGGCGATCAAGGCATCGCTCCCACCGAAGGATGGCAGCACCAGGATCAGTCGCGGGCTGGTGTTGATCGATCCGCCGTATGAAATGCAATTGCAGGAATTCGATGCGGCGCTCGCAGCCTTGCGCGAAGGCTTGAGGCGCTGGCCGCAGGGCATGTTCGCACTGTGGTATCCGATCAAGTTGCGGCGTGCGCTGCACAATTTTTATCGGCGCGCCGCGACGCTTCCGGCCAAATCGGCGTTGATCGTGGAGCTGCTGGTGCGTCCCGATGACTCACCGTTGCGCATGAACGGCAGCGGGATGCTGCTGCTCAATGCGCCGTGGAAACTCGATCATGCGTTGGGGCCGGCGCTGGGCGTGTTGCGCAAGACGCTGGGCGAGGCCGGTGCGAACCACAAGATCGAATGGCTGCGCGCACCGGAGTGATGTTTTCCGCCGCGATCCCGCACGAATGTAGGGCGGGTCTCGACCCGCAGCTTTTGCTCGCTTTTGTAGAGCGGAGCTTGCTCCGCTGCCTCTGCCGGAAGGAGGCGGGTTGAAACCCGCCCTACGTCATCTCGCAAATGTGGGGTTGGTCTCGATCCGCGACTCCTCGGACTCCGACTTGGTGTCCGGCTCGAAGAAGCTCCACTTCACTTCAGGGAAATTCGTCTTGAAGTCGCGCTCCAGCACGTCGATCTGCTCGGCCAGCGCGCGCGTGGTTGCTTCTTCCTCGCGCATCTGAGCCTGCACCGTCACCATCACGTCGTTGCCCAGTTGCAGGGTGATCAGGTTGATGAGATGGCCGATTTCGGGCCGAGCCTCGAGGAATGCGCGCATCTGCGCCTGACGCACCGGATCGATGCTCTGCCCGATCAGCAACGCCTTGACCTCGCGCGCGACGAACACGGCCACGACAATCAGCAGCAGGCCGATCACGATGGTACCGATGGCATCCCACAGCGGATCGCCGGTCAGCACGGTCAGTCCGATCGCAACCAGCGCCACGATCAGCCCGAACAGCGCCGCGAGGTTCTCGCCGACGATGACGATCAGTTCAGCCTTGCGGCTTTCCCGGAACCAGCGCCACAGGCTGCGTCCTGCGCGCTCCTGCGCCGCTTCATGCAACGCGGCGCGGGTGGAAATGGCCTCGGCGACGATGCTGAAACTCAACACGCCGACCGCCCACCACCATTTCGTCACCGGTTCGGGATGCTGCAGTTTGTGCACGCCCTCGTACAGCGAAAACATGCCGCCCACTGTGAACAACATCACCGCGACCAGGAACGACCAGAAATAAACCGATTTGCCTTCGCCCAGCGGATGTTCCGGCGAGGCCGGACGCACGGCCTGCTTCATGCCCAGCAGCAACAGCAGCTGGTTGCCGCAGTCGGCCAGCGAGTGCACGGTCTCCGCCAGCATCGCGCCGGATTTGGTGAAGTACGCGGCCACGCCCTTGGCGATGCTGATGGCGAGGTTGGCGCCGAGCGCGAACAGGATCGCACGCGTGGAATTGCCGGCCATGTCGATCCCGCTGGGTGGAAGTTCGTGCAGGTTAGCGTGCGGCGTGTTTTTTCCGATTCACGCCGCGCCAATCCTGACGCAGTCTGATCGCCAACGATTGCTTTTGTAGGAGCGCACCTGGGCGCGATGAGGCGTTACCCGGAAAGTCCCATCGCCCCCAGGTGCGCTCCTACAAAAATACAAAAGCAGTCGCGATTCAGACTTCAGCTGACCACCGGCACCAAGTCGGGCTCAAAGAAACTCCAGCGCACATCGGGGTAGCGCAGTCTCAACTCGCGCTCGACGTCGTTGATCTGCTCGACCAGCGCGATGGCGCTCTGGTCCTCGCGCATCTCGGCCTGCACCGCCACCATCACATCGTTGCCCAGTTGCAACGTGATCAGGCTGATGACGTGGCCGACCTCGGGCCGGTCTTCCAGGAATTGACGAATTTCCTGCTCGCGGGCCGGGTCCATGCTCTGGCCGATCAGCAGGTCCTTGACCTCGACCGCGACGAAAATCGCGACCACCACCAGCAACACGCCGATCGCGATGGTGCCGATCGCGTCCCACACCGGATTGCCGGTCGCCACCGACAGCAGCACTGCGGCCAGGGCGAACACCAGACCGAACAGCGCGGCCAGATCCTCGCCGAAGATCACCACCAGTTCGGCCTGGCGACTCTGCCGGAACCATTGCCACAGCGAACGGTCGCCACGCACCTTGTTGACTTCCTGCAAACACGCGCGCATCGACACGCTCTCGGCGGCGATGCCGAACACCAGCACGCCGGCCGCCCACCACCACTGCTTCAACGGCTCGGGGCTCTGCAGTTTGTGGATGCCTTCATACAGCGAGAACATGCCGCCCACGGTGAACAGCATCACCGCCACCAGGAACGACCAGAAATAGATCGCCTTGCCATAACCCAGCGGGTTTTCCGCGGTTGGCGGTTTGCGTGACTGGCGAATGCCCAGCAACAACAGCAACTGGTTGCCGCAATCGGCCAGCGAATGCACCGTCTCGGCCAGCATCGCGCTGGACCCTGTGAAAAACGCTGCCACGCCCTTGGCCACTGCAATCGCGAAGTTGGCTGCCAGTGCGAAAAGGATTGCGCGTGTCGAGTCGCCGCCACCGGCCATAGCTTGATTCCTTGAACGAGGTAAACCGTCGCAGCTGCAAACCAATTGTCGATTTAATGCCACGAGATGCGTGCAAGTTTAACAAGCGATGCGTGCCGTGCCAGCGATGGACGTGCCACTGAACGGTGTCAGGTGGTTTATGCCTTTGTAGGAGCGCACCTGGG
>JBBJNO010000129.1:0-7253 GCA_037720875.1 Luteimonas sp.
CACCCGCGCGTACAAGATTCTGACCGAAACCGTCGGCTTTCCGCCGGAAGACATCATCTTCGATCCCAACATCTTCGCCATCGCCACCGGCATCGACGAGCACAACAACTACGCGGTCGATTTCATCGAGGCGACCCGCCAGATCAAGGCGACGTTGCCGCATTGCCATATCTCCGGCGGCGTGTCCAACGTCTCATTCTCGTTCCGCGGCAACGAGCCGGTGCGCCAGGCGATCCACGCGGTGTTCCTGTACCACGCGATCGCCGCCGGCATGGACATGGGCATCGTCAATGCCGGTGCAATGCCGCTGCTCGATGACCTGGATGCAGACCTGCGCGAGCGCGTCGAGGACGTGGTGCTCAATCGCCGCGATGACGCGACCGAACGCCTGCTGGAGATCGCCGATCGCTACAAGGGCAAAAGAGGCGAAGTCCAGGTGCAGAACCTGGCCTGGCGCGACGCGCACGTCACAGATCGCATCAAGCACGCACTGGTGCACGGCATCGACCAGTACGTCGAGGGCGATACCGAGGAAGCGCGCCAGCAGTACGACAAGCCGCTGGAAGTGATCGAAGGCCCGTTGATGGCCGGCATGAACGTGGTCGGCGACCTGTTCGGTGCGGGCAAGATGTTCCTGCCGCAGGTGGTCAAGTCCGCGCGCGTGATGAAGAAGGCCGTGGCCTATCTGCTGCCATACATCGAGGCGGAGAAACTGCGCACCGGCGACATGGGCAAGAACAACGGCAAGGTCTTGCTGGCGACGGTCAAGGGCGACGTGCACGACATCGGCAAGAACATCGTCGGCGTGGTGCTGGCCTGCAACAACTTCGAGGTGATCGATCTTGGGGTGATGGTGCCGGCGCAGACGATTCTTGATAAAGCCCGCGAAATTTCAGCCGATATCATCGGCCTGTCCGGCCTGATCACCCCGTCGCTGGAGGAGATGAGCCACGTCGCCAAAGAGATGAAGCGGCAAGGATTCGACAAGCCGTTGTTGATCGGCGGCGCAACAACGTCGCGCGCGCATACCGCGTTGAAGATTTCCCCGCATTACGCATCGCCCACGGTCTGGGTGAAGGATGCCTCGCGTGCGGTCGGCGTGGTGCAGTCGTTGATCAGCGTCGATCTGCGCGACAAGTTCGTCGCGGCCAACGAAGCCGATTTCGTCGAGATCCGCGAACGCCACAAGAACCGCGGCGACGCCAAGCGGCTGGTGCCACTGGCCAAGGCGCGCGGACAGCGGTTCGATGGCGGCTGGGCCGATTACACGCCGCCCACGCCTAACAAACCTGGTATCAGCGTCTTCGACGATTACCCATTGGATGAATTACGCGACACCATCGACTGGTCGCCATTCTTTAATGCATGGGAACTCGCCGGGCGCTATCCGAAAATCCTGGACGATGACGTTGTAGGACCGCAGGCGCGCGAGTTGTTCGCGGATGCCAACGGCATGCTCGACAGCATCATCGCGGAGAAGTGGCTGACGGCGAAGGCGGTGTGCGGGATTTGGCCGGCGAATGCAGTTGGCGACGATGTGGTCGTTTCCCTTCTCCCTTCGGGAGAAGGTGCCCGCAGGGCGGATGAGGGCGCGGACTTTCAGGTCGCGAAGAACCTTTCCCGGGAAGTCACTGCTACGCCCTCATCCGGCGCTGCGCGCCACCTTCTCCCGAAGGGAGAAGGAAAAACAACCACCCTGCACTTCCTCCGCCAGCAGGTCGACAAACCCGCCGAACGTCCCGACTTCTGCCTCGCCGATTTCATCGCGCCAAAGGATTCCGGCAAGCAGGACTGGATCGGTGCATTCGCGGTGACGGCCGGCATCGGCATCGAACCGCATGTGGCGCGTTTCGAGGCCGACCACGATGACTACAACGCGATCATGCTGAAAGCGCTGGCGGATCGCCTGGCCGAGGCGTTGGCCGAAAAACTGCACCAGCGCGTGCGCAAGGACTTGTGGGGATACGCCAGCGACGAAACGCTTGCCAACGACGCACTGATCGAAGAGAAATACCACGGCATCCGCCCTGCCCCCGGGTATCCCGCCTGCCCTGAGCACAGCGAAAAACGCACGCTGTTCGACCTGCTGCAGGCGGAAACCAACGCCGACATGTCGCTGACCGAGAACTTCGCGATGTTGCCGACCGCGGCCGTCAGCGGCTATTACTTCAGCCATCCGGGCAGCCAGTATTTCGTCGTCGGCCGCGTGTCGAAGGAACAGGTCGAGGACTACGCCAGACGCAAGGGCGCCACGTTTGCCCAGGCCGAGCGCTGGCTCGCCTCCAACCTGGATTACGACCCGGAATAGTCGCCGGAACAGGGATTACGGCCGGCCATGTTCGGCCGGCCGGTCGCGATGCATCAATGCCCACTCGGCGTGTTCGTCGAGCGCCGCCTCGCCGAGCGCGCGCAGGATGTCGCGCCGCTCCTGCGGGCTTTCGGCGGCATCCAGCGCCATCCGCGCGTTGCGATAGATGCGATGCATGAAGCGGTATTGCTTGACCAGTCCCTTGCCCCCGGGTTTCGCGTGCTGCCCGACCACGGCAGGCTGCGTCACCACAGCAGATCGTCCGGTACCTGGTATTTCGGATCGGCGAAGGGGTCATCCTCAGCCAAAGCGTCTGGATCAACCTTCAGCGCGATGGCCGGGGCAAAGATCATTTCCGCCTCGGTCATGAGCGACGCAGCGATCAGCAGGTAACGGCCATCGAGCTGCACCACACCCAGCTCGCCGGCATTGAGCGCCTTGAGTTGTTCCTCGGTGACGTGCACGCGCTTGATCTTGCCGCCGTAGTTGAAATGCCTGGCAATCTCGGCAGCCGGATCGTTCAGCGCCTTGTCCTTGAGCAGTTCCGAGAGTCTGGCCTTGGCCTCGCGGCGCAATCGCGCCTCGTCCTGTTTCAGCCGCTCGGCTTGGATGCGTTCATCCTTTTCCTTCTGTGCGCGGATCGCATACGCCTTGGCCAGGTCGATTTCCTCCCGCGTATGCGCCGGTTTCGGGTTTGGCCGCGCCTGGTCCGTGCGTTTCGGCCGTGCCGGCTGCTCGCCCTGCCTTCTGCCGTGGGTGTTGTCGGGCCTGCGTTCGGCCCGCGCATTCGGATTCGGATTCGGCTTCCAATTCGGATTCGAATTCGGCTTTGAATTCAAATTCGGTTTCGATTGCGGGTCCGGCCTAGGCGTGGGCTTTGGCGCCGACTTGAAGCCCAGACCAAGCAGTTGATCGCGTAAGGAGTCGCTCATGTGACGGCATCAATAGTGCGGAGGGGGTGGTTCGGCCTGGTCGCCGTCCAGCGTGCCACGGACTTGTTTCAGGTCGTCCAGCGCACGCCGCAGCAGTTCGGTGTTGCGGCTGGTTTCAATGCGCGACGCCGCAAGCGCATCGCTCAATTGCGCCAGCGCATGTTCCTGGAACGCAAGCCGCGTCTCCAGTTCGACCAGGCGACGGTCGATATCGGCATTCATTGTGATTGCCTCGCCAGGATCGACCGGCCGCGACCGATGCCCCAATACGCAATGCCCGCGGCCTCGACTTCGTGCGGGTCATACAGGTTGCGGCCGTCGAAGATCACCGAATCGCGCAAACTGGCCCTGAGCGAGCTGAAATCCGGGCTGCGGAACTGTTTCCATTCGGTGACGACCACCAACGCGTCGACGTCGTCCAGCGCCGATGCCGCGGACTTGCACAGCGCCAGATCGTCACGGCAGCCAAAAATACGCTGCGCTTCATGCATCGCTTCCGGATCGTAGGCGCGAACCCGCGCGCCCGCCTCCCACAATTGCTCAAGCAAGCGGCGACTGGATGCCTCCCGCATGTCATCGGTATTCGGCTTGAACGACAGGCCCCAGACGGCGAACGTCTTGCCATGCACAGCGCCGCCGTAGTGGCGCTGGATCAACTCGAACAGGTGGCCTTTCTGGTGCTCATTGACGGCTTCGACCGAATCGAGCAAGCGCGCCTCGTAACCAACCTGTCGTGCCGTGCGGGCCAACGCCTGCACGTCCTTCGGAAAGCACGAACCACCGTAACCCGCGCCCGGATAGATGAAGTGCCAACCGATGCGCGGATCGGAGCCGATGCCATGACGTACATGCTCGATGTCGGCGCCGACGCGTTCGGCGATGTTGGCGATCTCGTTCATGAAACTGATCTTGGTCGCCAGCATCGCGTTGGCGGCATATTTGGTCAGTTCCGCAGAGCGCACGTCCATGACGACGATGCGATCGTGATTGCGGTTGAACGGTGCGTAGAGGCGTTTCATTTCCTCGACGGCGGCAGTGCTGGACGCACCGATGATGATGCGATCCGGCCGCATGCAGTCCTTGACCGCGTCGCCTTCCTTCAGGAACTCGGGGTTGGACACCACATCGAATGCGATGTCCGCATCGCGTTCGGCCAGTGCGTCGCCGATGGCTTGGCGTACCTTGTCGGACGTCCCGACCGGAACAGTGGATTTGCCCACGATGAGGGCCGGCCGTTCGAGGTGCCGGCCAATCGTGGCCGCGACCGCCAGCACATATCGCAGGTCCGCACTGCCATCTTCGTCCGGCGGCGTGCCGACGGCGATGAAGATGATGTCGGCGTGCGCGACTGCCTGCACGGCATCAGTGGTGAAGACCAATCGTCCGGCGGCGTGATTGGCCTTGACCATCGGCTCAAGGCCGGGCTCAAAGATGGGGATGATGCCAAGTTCGAGACGCTCGATCTTGGCAACATCGATATCCACACACATCACGCGATGCCCGACCTCAGCCAGGCAAGCGCCGGTGACGAGACCGACGTAGCCCGTACCAAAAATACTCACGCGCATTGTGTTTTTCCGATTGCCGCAGGTCGCTTGCCGCGCCGGCGCCGATTACGATCAGGGCGTCTTCACGATTTCCAGCAATTCAACCTCGAACGCCAGCGTGGCGTTCGGCGGGATCGGGCCGCCCGGTGTGCCCTTCTCGCCATATCCCAGGCTGCTCGGGATCCACAGCTTGTACTTGCTGCCCACCGGCATCAGCTGCACGCCTTCGCTCCAGCCCGGCGCGACCTGGGTCAGCGGGAACACGGCTGGCTCGTTGCGATCGTAGGAGCTGTCGAACGTCTTGCCATCGAGCAGCGCACCCTTGTAATGCACGCGCACGGCATCGGTGGCTGTCGGCTTGACGCCCTTGCCTTCGGTCAACACCTGGTATTGCAGGCCGGACGCAGTGGTCTTGACCTCGGGTTTTTTGCCATTCTGCGCGAGAAAGGTCTGTCCATCCGCAAGGTTCTTCTTCGACTCGGCCATCATCTTGGCGGCCTGCTTGGCCTGCATCTTCTCGCCAAACGCGGTGCCGATCTCCGCTGCCTGTTCCTCGGTAAGCAACAATTTCTCGCTGGCCAGCGCGGACTTGATCGCCTTTGCCATCATGTCGACATCGATGTCGTCCTTCATCGGCTCGAGCTGCTTGGCCATCGCCATGCCGACCATGTAGCTGGCCTGGTCCTTTTCAGTGGCAAGGCCCGGATATTTGCCGGCGGTTTGGGATTTGTCTGCTGTTGTCTTGTCTGATTGATCGCCAGCGGCCTTGTCACCGGGTTTGCAGCCTGCCGCGAGCAACGCGGACAGGGCGAGCATGGCGACGGTGGTGTTGCGTACGAAACAGGTCATCGTTCTGGTACTCCTGGAGGATATTTCGCCGGCACTGCCGACCATTTGGAAATCATGATCAAGTCGCGGCGTATGCCGCGGTTGGGGGGTCGCGCTATTGCAGGATGCCCATTAATTCGACATCGAAGACCAACGTCTGGTTGGGCCCGATCGAACCGCCCGGGCCGCCACGCTCGCCGTAGGCCAGCTCGCCGGGGATCCAGAAACGGTACTTGGCGCCCACGGGCATCATCGACACGCCTTCGGTCCAGCCGGCGATGACCTGGTTCAGGGCGAATTCCGCCGGTTGCCCGCGATCGTATGAACTGTCGAAGACGGTGCCGTCGAGCAAGGTGCCGTGGTAGTTCACGCGCACGCGGTCGGTCGGCCTGGGGCGCAGGCCCGCGCCTTGCCTGAGCACCATGTACTGCAGGCCCGAGGGCGTGGAGAACACGCCCTTGACCGACTTGTTCTTGCTCATGAAGGCCGCACCCGCGGTCTTGTTGTCACCGGCAGCCGCGGCAGCTTTGGCCTGCATCCTGGCGTTGATGCGCGTGGTGAAGGCGGCGCGCAATGCATTGGCTTCCGTCTCGGCCAGCAAAGGCTTGCCCTTCTCAAGCATCACGCGCAAGCCGCGCATGAACACGGCGACGTCGATCTCATCCTTGATCGGCGCCAGCGAGCGGCCCACATCGCTGCCGACCAGCAGGCCGACCTTGTCCTTTGCGATCGGCGGCAGTGCCGCTGAGGATTTGGCTGCGCCTGGCGTCCCTGCTCCTGCGACAGCGGTGCGCGCCTGCACGCGCTGCATCAACACCTGCCCGAGGGCCTGCGCTTCGGCATCGGTCAACAGCGGCTTGCCGCCGGCGAAGGCATTGCGTACGGCGCGCTCGAACATGGCGGGTTCCATGTCCGGGCCAACCGGGGCGATCGATCGGCCCACGTCCATGCCGACCATGTAACTGTTCCTGTCGCGCTCGCTGGTCAATGCATCCTGCGCCGGCTTGCCCTGCGCAAGCGCAGCTAACGCGCTGGCCGACAACAACATCGCGGCCAGGCCGCGCATCCAAGACTTCATACAAACTCCGTTGGGCGCTCGCCGGATGGCGCAAGCGGTGATTGGCTACCTTGAAACATCGTCGCTCTTGATTGTCATTCCCGCGAAGGCGGGAACCCCGTGACTTCGCCCTCAACAGTCTCAAATGGCCGTCATCCCCGCCTTCGTGGGGATCACGGCCAGACGTCCTATTGTCTATTGTCGCGATGGCTGCTCATTGCAGCAATCGCTGCCCGGATCACGGCTTGACCGCGGCAGACCCCGCAAGTTCGCGTTCGATGGCCGCAACGAGTGTCTTGTCGTCAGGTTTGGTGCGACTGCCGTAGCTCGCCACCACTCGTCCGTCGCGCGCGACCAGATACTTGTGGAAGTTCCACTTCGGTGCTTCGCCAGTGGCTTTTTCCAGCGATTGATACAACGGCGTGGCCTCGGCGCCCTTGACGTGCACCTTCTGGAACATCGGGAATTTCACGCCATAGGTCAGCGTGCAGAAGTCCTGGATCTTCTTCTCGTCTGTAAATTCCTGCTCCTTGAAATCGCCAGACGGAAAGCCCAGCACCGCGAATCCTTTCTCCTTGTAT
>JBBJNO010000130.1:0-7216 GCA_037720875.1 Luteimonas sp.
CTGGACGGCCAGCTGCTCCATCACCTCCACCAGCGGCAGGCGCGAGCGCACCGGTGCCTCGCGAAAGGCCAGCACCAGCCGCAACTCCAGCGCATCCTCTACCAGCAAGGCGTCGGCCGTGGCCACCGAATCCAGTTGCGCGTCCTTCGACATCGGCATCGAACCACGACCCGTCGCCAGCCACTCGAACTGGACGCCGGTGACCATCGCGATTTCGCGCAGGTGCACGGCCGTCGGGTGCTTGCCCTGCGACGCCTCCCAATGGCTCACCGCGCTGCGCTGGACGCCGACTGCCAGGGCCAGTCCCTGTTGCGACAGGCCCGCATGCCGCCGCGCCAAACGAATCCTCTGGTCTGTCATCGCTCCCTCTGCGAGTTCGGACTGGACAACCTGATGCGACGATTTCGATCTGCGAATTGCGTGTTGTTACCAATAGTATCCTAGTGAACAAGATTAGACATCATTGGTGCGCTTTCGGTAGCACTATTGAATATTGGTACCTGTTTTTCACGATTTCATAACAGTGCCAGCGGCAACGCCTACCAAGATTGTGCAAGCGCGGGGCGGGCCCTACTTTGCAGCGTCATGATTACCGGGTATTTCTATCGCCGCTGACAGGGATGTCGGCTTCCCAACGCAACTGCGGGGGAACGCGGCACAGCCACAGGACGGCAGTGATCGCAGCAAAAAGCGCGCATGTCTGCCATGCGCGCTTTTTGTTTTTCCGGCCTCCCGACAGGGCTGCAACTGGCGGTTCGGCTGACCAAGGAGCGCAACCGAATTCCACAGCCGGCGCCCGCTGGCGCGCCCACCGATCCAGTCACCCCGCTGCCCGCGCTCTTGAAAGCCGTCTGTTGCGCCCCATCCTTCCTGCATCCTGCATCCCGCATCCCGGCCTGCCGGGTTGCTGCGTTCACGACGCTGGCAGTCGTCAGTCCCGACTGCTAAAATAGTCGATCCTTTCCTCCATCAATCAACCACTTACCCCCGAGGTTGCCATGAATATCAAACCGCTCCACGACCGCGTCGTCATCAAGCGCATGGAAGAAGAAAAGATGTCCGCCGGTGGCATCGTCATCCCCGATACCGTCACCGAGAAGCCGATCAAGGGCGAAGTGGTCGCGGTCGGCGAAGGCAAGCCGCTCGACAACGGCAGCGTCCGCGCGCCCAAGGTCAAGGCCGGCGACAAGGTGCTGTTCGGCAAGTACAGCGGCACCGAAGTGAAGCTGGACGGCGTCGATTACCTGGTGGTCAAAGAAGACGACATTTTCGCGATCCTGGGTTGAGTAGGGCGGGTCTCGACCCGCCACCCACACAACTCCCAAGAAACGCATGGCGGGTCAAGACCCGCCACCCACACAACTCCCAAGAAACGCATGGCGGGTCAAGACCCGCCCTACGACATCCAACTTTCAATTGAGGTAACACACCATGGCTGCCAAGGAAATTCGTTTCGGTGAGGACTCGCGCGCCAAGATGCTGCGCGGCGTCAACATCCTCGCCAATGCCGTCAAGGCAACACTCGGCCCGAAGGGCCGCAACGTCGTGCTCGAGAAGAGCTACGGCGCCCCGACCATCACCAAGGACGGCGTCTCCGTTGCCAAGGAAATCGAGCTGGCCGACCGCTTCGAGAACATGGGCGCGCAGATGTTGAAGGAAGTCGCGTCCAAGACCTCCGACAACGCCGGTGACGGCACCACCACCGCCACCGTGCTGGCGCAGGCGATGATCCGCGAAGGCATGAAGGGCGTCGCCGCCGGCATGAACCCGATGGATCTCAAGCGCGGCATCGACAAGGCGGTCACCGCCGCCGTCGCCGAGCTGAAGAAGCAGTCCAAGCCCACCGCCGACGACAAGGCCATTGCCCAGGTCGGCACGATCTCGGCCAACAGCGACGAGTCGATCGGCACGATCATCGCCGACGCGATGAAGAAGGTCGGCAAGGAAGGCGTCATCACGGTTGAGGAAGGCTCCGGCCTCGACAACGAACTCGACGTGGTAGAGGGCATGCAGTTCGATCGCGGCTATCTCAGCCCGTACTTCATCAACAACCAGCAGTCGATGTCGTCGGAACTCGAAGACCCGTTCATCCTGCTGCACGACAAGAAGATCTCCAACGTCCGCGAACTGCTGCCGTTGCTCGAAGGCGTGGCCAAGTCTGGCAAGCCGCTGCTGATCGTCGCCGAGGAAGTCGAAGGCGAAGCGCTGGCGACATTGGTCGTCAATACCATCCGCGGCATCGTCAAGGTCTGCGCGGTCAAGGCGCCGGGCTTCGGTGATCGTCGCAAGGCGATGCTCGAAGACATGGCGATCCTCACCGGCGGCACCGTGATTTCCGAGGAAGTGGGCCTGTCGCTGGAGAAGGCCACGATCAAGGATCTGGGCCGCGCCAAGAAGGTGCAGGTCACCAAGGAAAACACCACGCTGATCGACGGCGCCGGCGACAGCGCGAACATCGAAGGCCGCATCAAGCAGATCAAGGCGCAGATCGAGGACACCTCCTCGGACTACGACAAGGAGAAGCTGCAGGAGCGCGTGGCCAAGCTGGCCGGCGGCGTTGCGGTGATCAAGGTCGGCGCATCGACCGAGATCGAGATGAAGGAAAAGAAGGCACGCGTCGAAGACGCCCTGCACGCGACGCGCGCAGCGGTGGAAGAAGGCGTGGTCCCGGGTGGTGGTGTCGCGCTGGTGCGTGCACTGCAGGCCATGGGCGATCTGAAGGGCGCCAACGAAGACCAGAATCACGGCATCGTGATCGCCCTGCGCGCGATGGAAGCGCCGCTGCGCGAGATCGTCACCAACTGCGGTGAAGAGCCGTCGGTGGTGCTGAACAACGTCAAGAACGGCACTGGCAACTACGGCTACAACGCGCAGACCGGCGAGTACGGCGACATGATCGCGTTCGGCATCCTCGACCCGACCAAGGTCACGCGTTCGGCGCTACAGAACGCAGCCTCGATCGCCGGCCTGATGATCACCACCGAAGCGATGGTGGCCGAAGCGCCGAAGAAGGACGAGCCGGCCGGCGGCGGAATGGGCGGCGGTGGCATGGGTGGCATGGGCGGCATGGATTTCTGATCCAGCTGCACAAATGTCATGCAACACAAAAAGCCCTGCAGCGATGCGGGGCTTTTTTATGTCCCCGGTGCGAGCGCGGCACGGCAAGGCAATCATCGGATAGGCTTTGACCCATGACCCACACTGAACTCAGCAATTTCATCTATTCGATCGCGAATCTGCTGCGTGGTCCGTATCGGCCGCCGCAGTACCGACGCGTGATGCTGCCGATGACGGTGCTGCGTCGTCTGGACTGCGTGCTGGAGCCGACCAAGGACAAGGTGCTGGAGGCCTACAAGGTGCAAAAGGCGAAGGATCGCGACGCCGAACTGACCGACAAGGTGGTGCGCCGCAAATTCCGGCTGCCCTTCATCAACGCCAGCAAGTACACCTTCAAGAAGCTGCTGGACGATCCTGATGGCCTGGCGCGAAACCTGAGTCTCTACATCAAGGGATTCTCGCCGGAAGTCCGCAAGATCCTGGACAAGTTCGAGTTTGAGAAAGAGATCGAGAAGCTCGACAAGGCCAATCGCCTGTTTCAGGTCGTGCAGGCATTTACCTCTCCGAGCATCGACCTGCATCCGGATCGTGTACCGAACACGCTGATGGGCCACGTGTTCGAGGATCTGGTCCGCCGCTTCAACGAGGCCGCCAACGAAGAGGCCGGCGACCACTTCACCCCGCGCGAAGTGATCCGGTTGATGGTGCACGTGCTGTTCGAGCCCGATGGCGATGTGTTTACGAAGGCCGGCAAGGCGATCACCCTGTACGACCCCTGCTGCGGAACCGGCGGCATGCTGTCGGTCGCCGAGGAGTACCTGACCCGCGAAGGCCGCGCGGCCGGGTTGAAGATCAACGTCTACGGACAGGAATACAACGAGGAATCGTTCGCGATCTGCGGCTCCGACCTGCTGATCAAGGGCGAGGACACCTCGCATATCGTGTTCGGCGACACCCTCGGTGACGGCAAGAGCAACGACGGGTTTGCCGACGCCAGGCACAAGTTCCACTACATGCTCGCCAATCCCCCGTTCGGCGTGGAGTGGAAGCCGGAGAAGGACGTAGTCGAACGCGAGCATGCATTGCACGGCTTCAACGGCCGTTTCGGCCCCGGCCTGCCGCGCATCAACGACGGCTCGCTGCTGTTCCTGCTGCACATGCTCAGCAAGCGCCGCAGCGTGGACAAGGGTGGCAGCCGCATTGGCATCGTTTTCAACGGCTCGCCGTTGTTCACCGGTGATGCCGGTGGCGGTGAGTCGGAGATCCGCCGCTGGATCATCGAGAACGACTGGCTGGAAGCGATCATCGGTCTGCCCGATCAGATGTTCTACAACACCGGCATCTACACCTACGTCTGGATTGTCAGCAACCGCAAGCCGGAGCGCCGGCGCGGCAAGGTGCAACTGATCGACGGCACCGACTTTTACCGGAAGATGAAAAAAAGCCTGGGCGACAAGCGCAATGAAATGTCCGAGGACCATATCGCCGAACTCACACGCCTGTACGGTGACATGCAGGACGGCACGCACAGCCGCATCTTCCACAACCAGGACTTCGGCTACATCAAGCTGATCATCGAGCGTCCGCTGCGGCTCAACTTCCAGGCATCACCGCAACGCATCGAACGGCTGTCCATGCAATCCGCATTCGCGGCACTGGCCGAGTCGAAGAAGCGCAAGGACGCGAAAGGCAAGGCGGCCGACGAGGTGGCAGGGCGTGCCTTGCAGACGGCTATCCTTGTGGTGCTGCAGACGCTCGATCCCGCGCAGGTGTGGAAGTCGCGCCCCGCTTTTGTCGAAGCGTTGAACGCCGTATTCGACGAGGGCGGACTGAAGGTACAGACGCCGGTGCGCAAGGCCATCTTCGCGGCACTATCCGAGCGCGACCCGCAAGCTGACATCTGCCGCGAGAAGGATGCCCAGAATGGCGCGCCCGAAGCCGATGCCGATCTGCGCGATACCGAGCACGTGCCGTTACCGCGCGAGTGCCCGTTGCCCTTGCCGCTGGCCTACGGCGACAAACCCGCGCTGGACGCCCTGCTGCCGCTGATCACACCGGCTTGCGTCGAGTACTTCGAACGCGAGGTGCAGCCGCACGTCCCCGATGCCTGGATCGCGTGGGACAAGACCCGGATCGGCTTCGAGATTCCGTTCAACCGGCACTTCTATACTTACCAGCCGCCGCGCGACCTGGCTGAGATCGAGGCCGAGCTGAAGACGCTGGAGACCGACATCGTGCGCATGCTGGGGGAATTGACCGCATGAGCGCAGCGGCTAGTCATGGAATCGGTGATATCGTCCCCCTCGACAACACCCGCCACGCCTCTACGGATCAGAATCCGGCATGCGCACCCCGCCGGGTTACTTATTTGGGCGGCCGGGTTGGCGGTGATCGCCTGAACTATCCCGGCAGGCCAAATCGGCCGGCCCTTGCGTCAGCGAGCGGCGTGGCTATACTCCACCTCAATCATGCCCGCCTCGCCTCTGTGGACTTCGGTCTTCAAGCGCATTTTGGCGGGTTTTTCTTTTTCGGGGTTTGCGCGTGAACGCGCCGCGCAACCCGCCGGACAAACAAGCACTTACCTTCGACGAGCAGATCGCCCGGTTGCGCGAGCGCGGCATGGTCATCGCCGATGCGGACCGTGCCCGACATTACCTGTCGCAGCTCAACTATTACCGCCTGCGCGGCTACTGGATGCATCTGGAAGTGCCATCCGCGATATCGGGTGAGCACCAGTTTCGCGAAGGGACAACGTTCGAACAGGTCATCGCCCTGTACGACTTCGACCGCCACCTGCGGCTGCTGGTCAACGACGCGGTCGAGCGCGTGGAAGTGTCGCTGCGGACTCGCTGGGCCCATGTGCTGGCCCTGCATGCTGGCCCTTGCGCACACCTGCAGTCGTCACTCTTCAATGACCATCATCCGAAGTTGCTGGGGCGCATGGAGCGCCTCTATGCAGATCGCAATGACGTATTCCTGCGGCATTATCTGGAGCGCGACATCGAACCGCCCATCTGGGTGTTGTGCGAAACGCTGTCGCTGGGCGACTTGTCCAAATGGTTGGGAGCAATCAAGCAGCACTCGATGCGCCAAGCCATTGCAACCCCGTACGGGCTGCACGAAACCCCTTTGTGCTCATTCATTGAAAACCTCGCCTATGTGCGCAATCTGTGCGCGCACCATGGGCGATTGTGGAATCGCGCGCTGATCGTCGGTCAACCGGCGCTACCGAAAAATCCCGCGGCGCTGGTGGTGCAGCGGCAGCGCGATCCGAAGACCCAGTTCCGTGTCTACAACACTCTGGTAATGCTGGCGTGGTTGATGCGCCGCCTCAGTCCTGGTTCGGACTGGCATCTGCGCGTGCGCGAGCATGCTGAAACCCGAGCGGATTTGTGGGAGGACATGGGTTTTCCCGCAGACTGGCAGGGCTTCGACCTGTGGCAGCAGGCCGCGCCATGAGGCACTCGCTCGCTCCTGGATGTGGCTCGCTGGGCGTGGACTGGCCGGTGTGCCCCCTGATAGCCGGCTTATCCAGCAACCTAGATCCCTTATCCAGTAACCCCGGCGGCTTATCCAGCAACCTCATACGCTTATCCAGTAACCCCACCGCCTTGTCCAGTAACCCCCGTGACGTCTCTCTCGACGGTGGAGACAGGCCATGAAATACCCGCGCTATCCCGAGTACCGGGCGTCGGGTGTGGACTGGCTGGGAGAGGTGCCGGCGCATTGGCGAGTGAAGCGGCTGAAGTATTTCGCCACCTGCAATGACGACGTGTTACCCGAAACCACGCCTGACGATCATCGGCTCCAATATGTCGACATCTCCAGCGTCAGCCTGGAGCGGGGCGTCGAGCGAGTCGAGGAATATGACTTCGACCAGGCGCCATCACGCGCGCGGCGGCGCGTGCGTGATGGCGACACCATTCTTTCCACTGTCAGGACTTATCTCAAAGCGGTCGCGCGCATCTCGCGGCCGCCCGACAATTTGATCGTCTCCACGGGCTTCGCCGTGGTACGGCCTGGCGCAGAGATCGATCCCGGTTACTTGTCATACCTCCTGCGATCAGAGGGGTTCATCGGAGAAGTCGTATCGCGCTCGGTCGGCGTTAGCTACCCCGCGATCAATGCGTCCCAAATCATGGATCTACTGGGACTCGTT
>JBBJNO010000131.1:0-2359 GCA_037720875.1 Luteimonas sp.
CAGCCTCGAAATAGGCGTCCGTGCGGCCGGCTGCCACGTACGCAAGATCCAGCGCCGCCGAACCGGTGCGGCGGATGTCTTCGGCATCGTTCAGCAGGCCGCGGATGCAATCCAGGTGCGCGCCCACACGTTCGCGCTCGCGCGGCGGGAAGCCGGTGGTGATCACCGCGCCGGCAAGATCCTTGCGATCGGTGACGCGCAATTTTCGATCGTTGAGCACCGCGCCGGCACCGCGGCTGGCGGTGAACAGTTCGTTGCGCAGCGGATCGAAGATGACTCCGTGGATCGGTTCGCCGTTCTCCACCAGCGCGATCGACACGCAGTAATGCGGAAAGCCGCGCAGGTAGTTGCTGGTGCCGTCGAGCGGGTCGATGACCCAGGTGAAGCGCCCGCCCTTGCCCTGCGCGCCGCCTTCCTCGCCGAGGATGGCGTACTCGGGAAACGAGCGCTTGAGTTCCTTGATGATCTCGGTCTCGGCCATGCCGTCGACCTCGCTGGCGTAATCCAGCCGGTCCTTCTCGACCACATTGAGGCTGTCGATGCGGCTGACGTGCCGCATCAGCACGTTGCCGCCCGCGCGGGCCGCCTTGACCATGATGTTGACGACGGGTTTTTGCATCCCGGTGGGCCTCGACGTGGGTTGGAGAAGAACAGTCCGGCGCGGTGGCCGGCGCGCGCAGTTTACCATTCGCGCCATGAGCACCGGCTCCGATCAGACATTTGCCAATCCCTTCGCGCGCGTGCGCATCGTGCTGGTCGGCACCCAGCACCCGGGCAATCTCGGCGCCGCGGCGCGCGCGATGCGGACCATGGGCCTGTCGCGGCTGGTGCTGGTGGCGCCGGAGAAGCGACCAGATGAAACGTCAGTGTCGATGGCGGCCGGAGCGCACGATCTGCTCTTCGACGCGCCCATCGTTCCGACCCTGGCCGAGGCCGTCGCCGATTGCCGTCATGTGCTCGGCTGCACCGCGCGCGCGCGCCGGATCGCATTGACCGAATACCTGCCGCGTGAGGCCAGCCAGCGTGCGGTCGCAATCGCGGCCGAGGGGGGCGAGGTGGCCGTGGTGTTCGGACGCGAACGCACCGGGCTGGACAACGACGAATTGCAGCTGTGCCACGCGGCCATCCATATCCCGTCCGACCCCGAGTTCAGCTCGCTGAACCTGGCGGCCGCGGTGCAGGTGCTCGGTTATGAACTGCGCCTGGCGTTGCTTGAGCATGCGGGCAAGGCGCACACCCAAGCTGGCGGCGGCGAGCCCATCGCCTCGCACGCGGAACTGGAAGGCTTCTTCGCGCAGCTCGCCGACACCCTCCATGCCATCGACTTCCACAAGGGCCGCGCGCCGGATTCGGCCATGCGCAAGCTGCGGCGCCTGTTCCTGCGCGCCGACCTGGATGCGCGCGAGGTGCGGCTGCTGCGGGGCATCCTCGCCGACGCGCAACGCATGGCGACACTCGCGGCCGATGCCGACTGTCGTGCCGGTCGTGATTAGGCTAGGCTCGCTCCGGTCGTCGCCCCGGAACACACCTTTGCCCGCCTTTGTTCGTCGTCTGGTTGTCTGCGCGCTGAGCCTGGTCGCCGCGTTCAGCCCCCGCCCGGCGGCGGCGGCCGACGATCCCCATGTGCTGGTCTTTGGCCGCATCAGCGACGACCCGAAAGCGCACTACGAGCAGCTCAAGCCGCTGCTCGACTACATCGTGCCGCGCATGGCCAATGTCGGCATCCGCGAAGGCCGTGTGCTGATGGCCAAGGATGTCCAGCAGATGGCCAGTTACCTGCGCCGTGGACGTGTGGACTGGGTCACCGAAACTGCGGGCACCGGCCTCTTGCTGCAACATCGCGCCAAGGCGCGGATCCTCCTGCTGACCGAGCGCGACGGCGTCAGCCAATACAACACCGTGTTCTTCGCCCGCCGCGACGGCCAGGTCGCCGCGCTCGACGGCATGCTCGGGCACAGCATCGCGTTCCAGAACCCGGCCTCGACCAGTGCGTATTTCCTGCCGGCATCGGAACTGGTCGAGCGGGGCATGCCGCTGGATATCCTGCTGTCGCCGATGGAGCGCCCCCATGCCGAATCCGTGGGTTATCTGTTTGCTCGCTCGGAATTGAACATCGCCACCTGGGTGCACAAGCGCCTGGTCGATGTCGGGGTCATGAGCAACCTCGACTGGAACAACCCGCAACGCGTGCCGACCAGCTACCGGCGCGACCTCAAGATCATCTACGAGTCGCCGCATTACCCGCGCGCGCTGGAAATGGTGCGTGGCGATCTCGACAGCAAGGTCGAGGCACGATTGCGTGAGGTCCTGCTGGAAGCCGCCAACGACCCGGATGCCCGCGAGGCGCTACTGAGATTTT
>JBBJNO010000131.1:2369-4774 GCA_037720875.1 Luteimonas sp.
ACCACGCGCTTCCTGCCGGTGGATCCGGGTTCGCAACATGCGCTCGATCAGATGCGCGGCGGCGTGCTGCGCGTGCACACGGAGGTCGAATGAAGCCGATGCGCGTCGGCCTGCAGGGGCAGATGCTGGCGCTGATGGTGATTGCGATGGCGACGGTCGTGGCCTTGATGCTGTTGCTGTGGCAGCGGCAATCGGCGATGCGGTCGGAGGTGATCGGCGTCAGCCGCGCCGCCATGCACCAGCTGGTGCTGGATGGATTGCGGCGGCGTGGCGAGGCCGGTGTTGGCCAGTTGGCCGACGCGCTGGCCAACCCGCTGTACTACTTCGACCTCGACGCCATCGGCACCACCGCGCGCGCGGCGCAGCGCCTGCCGGATGTCAGTTATGTGCTGGTCTACGACGCCAACGGCCGCATCATCCATGACGGTTCCGGCGACATCCCCACGTATGGCCAGCCAATGCAGGATCCGTTGGCCTACGAAGTGGCGCAGGCGCGCGCGCTGCATACGCAGTGGACGGATACGCTGGTCGATGTGTCGCACCCGATCCAGGTCGGCGACACCAGGTTGGGCGGGGTTCGCATCGGCTACTCGCTCAAATCGGTGCTGGCCAGCGAGATCCAGTCGACCAATGCACTCAAGCGCAGCCTGACCGAGCTGGGCAACCGGCATCGCTGGCCGATCATCGCGCTGATGGCGATGCTGCTCATGCTCGGCATCGGCGTGGTGTGGCTGATCCGCGCCACCCTGGTCGAACCGATCCGGCGGCTTGCCGATGCGGCGCGTGAAATCGAGGGCGGCCGATTCGGCGGTGATGCGCCGGAGAGCCAGCGCAATGACGAGTTCGGCGACCTGGTGCGCACGTTCGGGCGCATGAGCCAGAGTGTCGCGCGGCACGATCGCGACATCCGCCGCATGGCCTACACCGACGCCCTCACCGGGTTGTCCAACCGCCTGGCCTTCCGCGAGAGTCTCGACCAGCGTCTGCTGGAGCTGCGCGGCGCCAGCAAGCGGCTGGCCTTGCTGTTTGCCGATATCGACGACTTCAAGCGCGTCAACGACACGCTCGGCCACGAAGCCGGCGACGAAGTCCTGGTGCAGTTCTCCACGCGTATCCGCGAGGCGGTCGAGCACATGGGCGGCGCCGAAGCGCACCTGGCACGGTTCGGCGGCGACGAATTCGTGATCCTGCTGCAGAACGACGCCAACGCCGACGACGACGTGCGCGGGATCGCCAGCCGCCTCGCGGAAAACCTGGTGAGTGAACTCAGCCGGCCGATCATGGTGCGCGACCGCCAGGTCTTCCTCGGCACGTCCATCGGCATCACGCTGTTTCCCGAAGACGCCGCCAGCGCCAGCATGCTGATGAAGAACGGCGACATCGCGATGTACCAGGCCAAGGTCGCAGGCAAGAACTGCTACCGCTTCTACAGCCGGGCGATGGACCAGGCGGTGGAGCGCCGCGTGCACATGGAGCAGGAGCTGCGCGGCGCCTGGGAGCGCAACGAACTGAGCCTGGTGTACCAGCCGATCTACCGGCTCAGCGACGGCAAGCTGGTGGGCGCGGAAGCATTGCTGCGCTGGAAGCATCCCGAGCATGGCATGGTGGCGCCGTCGGTGTTCATCGACGTGGCCGAACAGAGCGGCTTGATCGAGACGATTGGCCCGCAGGTGCTGCGCGTGGCATGCAAGGACGCGATGCGCTGGCAAACCGAATTCGGTTCGACCGACGGCTTGTTTGTTTCGGTCAACGTCTCGGCGCGGCAACTGCGCACCGGCGAGTTGCCCGACCAGGTCGCCGCGACGCTGAAGGAATCCGGACTGCCCGCGTCGCGCCTGCATATTGAACTGACCGAGACCGCCGTGATCGGCGATGAACTCCACGCCAGCACCCTGCTGTCACGGCTGCGCAGCGTCGGCGTCAAGGTGTGGCTGGACGATTTCGGTACCGGTTTCTCTGGGCTGAGCCACCTGCGGCGCGTACCGGTGGATGGCGTCAAGATCGATCGCAGTTTCGTCGCCGATGTGCTGCGCGATCCCGACGACCTGGCACTGACCACGGCCATCATCGCCATGGCGCATTCGCTCGGGATCACGGTGATTGCCGAAGGCATCGAGAAGGAAGGCCAGTACGACATCCTGCGCGCGCGTGGTTGCGATCTGGCACAGGGGTTCTGGATGGGGCATCCGGTGACCATGCAGGAGTTTTCTCGCCTGCTGGTGTGAGTGTCTGCCAAGCGAGGTCGTGGTCCGCATAAGACGCAAAGAAACTCACTCGTCATGCCCGCGAAGAGTCTGTCCTCGAATGCACGCCCTGCTGCATGATCACGAAAAGACCATCTCGACTACGCGTTGTAGCGCTGCGGCACGAGCACGCGTTGTCCATTGCGCCGCCCGCGGGGCATG
>JBBJNO010000131.1:4784-7202 GCA_037720875.1 Luteimonas sp.
CTATGCTGTAGTAACCGCACACTTCCTAGGAGATGAATGAATGCACAGGTACTGGATGTACGTTTTGGCAGCAGGTTTTCTTTTCTTTGCGCCGATCAAAGAAAGCTACGCTCTAGTGGATGCGGGGGGTGGTTGGTATTGCCAGCGGGCCTATGTAGATGGCCAGTATCAGGGCCTTGGGAATTGCCAGTACTTTGGAAGCACGGGGAGCGACGGAGGAGGTGGTAGTTATGAATACGGTGGTGGTGGCGATGGTCGTCGCGCAACTTGCCGCAACCTGCTGTTAAACAAGCCGGAGGATTGCGTAAATGAAATCCCAATCCCATCCAGCGCCGAGTATGGATATGGCACTGCCGGAGGCGAATATCAGGGAGGATCAGGTCTGCCAAGACTAATTGCATGGAAAAACAATGGCCCGGCCGTTTCCGGGATTTCGCAGAAGATCACCAATATTCTCCAAAACCACACGCAGGCATTAGCCACTGGGTTCGTTTCAAGGTCGGTTGCTGACCAAGATCTCACTCAAGGGCTCCAAAGCATATGCTCTGAACAAGCTTACGCATCGCCTTGGCCCTATATCGCAGGCACGGAAAAATGTCTAACGACGCTGAACAGGCTTGTTCAAGAGCGTAACGATTCCACATGGCTCAGCGGACTTCGTGACTGGGTGGCTACTAATTTCAACGCCGATATCAGTGTCAATAACGTTGGATTCGATTTTAATACGCTGATTTCATTGCTGGACCCTGAGAACTCGCTTGCTGTCAAGGCTGATCTGGTCAAGAAAGATAACGAGTGCGCAATGTGGTGGCAGGAAGCAAGAGACGAAGGGTGTCTTCAATGAGCCGACTTGATTGGCGGCATGGCCTGATCGGAATCGGGCTTTGTGCGGCGGGGGCGTTTTTTTATTTCCAGAAAAATCCGGAAATGCGACCGTCCCCGACTTCACAAGCAGTATCGACTTCAGCTGTCGCTGATCCTGCCATGCAAAAGGCCAAGGTGGTCACCCCGAAGCGCGTGCGCAATGAACATCCTGCCGCCGACTCCGAATATGTATGCACGATCATGAAACACCTCTGCCTGGAGGAACCGTTGTTGGCAGCCACCGAAGTTGAAGCTCGGTGGCTCAAGCAGTTTGGTTATCCCTCGAAGCAGAGGCTCGAACAGTTGGAACGCATGTCCATAACCGAGCTAGAGGCCCTGTCGGCCGCTGGCGATCTACCTGCCCGCGCCATCTACGGAAGGAAACAGGTCGAGCTTGGGCGGTATGTCGCTGGCCGCTCATCCATGATGGACGCCGTGGTCAGCGGGAGCACGTATGCCGCATACGAGCTTGCTCGCAGTGAGAGGCCGGATGTCCCCCATTCATCGCGGATCGGCGCCGCCACGTACTACCGCCTCGCCTATCTGCTGGGCGATTGGAAAGCCTCACGCGAGATGTATCGCACGCAAACCGATCTGGACGTGTTGGAAATGCGTATGGCAGATGAGCGCGCGATGCATCTTTATCGCAATATATTGGACGAGAAAGGAAGACGTCGCATCGGCTTCAGGGTTTGGCCTCGCCCTTGATTACCCAACCGTTGATGGATGAACCGATCAGCTTTTCGTAGACATTTTGGAGCCATACTTTTTGGTGCGCTCCTGTAAGAACCATTCAAAACACGAAGTGGTCGAGCCACTTCGCTGCCATCGCCGCAAGATTGCCCGACAGCACGCCGAACACCGCGATGGCAATGCTGCCTGCGATCCATGAAACGCCCATCAACGCACCGTCGCGTTCCAGCAGGGCCAACGCGAACATCAGCAGCAGACCGCCCAGGATGAAGTTGGTGAACGGAATCGGCAGCGACAGCAACAAGCCCAACACCACCAGCAACAGGCCGGTCAGCATCGTCGCGGCGCGGTGATCCAGCAACACCGTCATGCGCGGCTTGATCAGGTGCTCCAGCCGTCCCAGCCACGGCGAAATACGTTTGTCGAAACGCGCGATCGCATGCCGATGCGGCCCGCGCTCGGCCAGGAACCTCGGCAGCCACGGCTTGCGCAGGCCGATCAGCAACTGCGCGCCGATCAAGACCACCAGCGGCCCGCTGACCGCGCCGCCGATCGGGATCGGGATGAACGCGGGCAGGGTGCAGATGAAGAGCAGCATGCCGAATGCACGCCGGCCCAGGCCGCTGAGGATGTCGCGCAGTTTGAGCAGTTCATCCGGATCGCCGATGGCCAGCGCATCCAGCAGTGCACGCGTTCCGGCCTCGCGCGGTTTGCGCCGACGCCGGTCGCCGTGAGCCGGGTCGACAGGATCGTCGCCCACGTGCTCCTGGCCAGTCTGTGCCTGGCCAACCTGTGCCTGGTCGACGGGATCTTGCTCGGAGGAATCCTGCTCGGAGGGATCCTGCTCGGAGGGATCCTGCT
>JBBJNO010000132.1:0-7156 GCA_037720875.1 Luteimonas sp.
TGGTCAGTCATGTGCTCGAACACTTAGACGCGCCGATCGAGATCCTCGGGAGATTGTTGTCAGCGACTCAGCGGATGGGCGTGTCGCGGGTGCTGGTGATCGTCCCCGGCCGCGCCGGTTATCGCATCGACGACACGCACAGGACATTCGTCGACCTCGACATGTTGTCGGCCCCCGCCGTTTTGGAGGGAACAGGCTTTCGCATGCAACAGGCGCGTTATTTCCCCGGCAACGTCCGCGTCCTGGGTGACTGGTTTCCACATCACGAATTGCAGGTGTTGTTAGTCCACGAGTGACGAGGACTGGATCAAGGCGCAGCGCGTGCTTGCTCAATGACAGGTTTGCCAGCGATTGGGTTTGCTCAACGCGTCGGGGCTTTCAACCGTCCGCCCGCCACAGGGCAACGAATCTGTCAGGCATGACGACCCGTGATTGCATCGATGTGTCCTGATGGAGCCGCTTGTCGCCGGTGATCAGTAACAAGTCGTCACGCGCAGCGAGCAGTTCCCAGAGAAACTGGTCGCCGGGATCTGGCGCTTCGTGGGCGGGTGCTGGCTGCAGCTCAATGGCATGTTGTGCCATTTCGAGCAGGATGATGTCGATCTCGGACTCGTTCAATCCATGGGCACGGCGCAGCTTGGGTCGTGCCAACACGGTGCGATATTCCGCCAATAGCGCTGTGGACAACACAAATGGGAAGGCGCCCTTCAACATGCCATCGAGGATCTGGACCACGGGCGAGTTGGCCCTTGCCGTCAACAGCCCAGCCACGACGACGTTGGTGTCGACGATGGCCGGCGACATCATGGCCGGCGCGTGGCCTGTACTTCCCTGGTGGCGAGGGTCATCGCCTCGGATTCGCCCAAACGGGCATGCGCCCGCGCGCGCTGCAACAGATTGAGGGCGTCCTCACGCGGCTTGATGCCGTAGAACTCAAGGCTTTCATCGATCAAGGCGCCGATCGTCTTGCCACGCTGGGCGGCCGTTTCCTTGAGTGCGCGGTATCGCGCTTCGGACAGGGTGATGGTCAAACGGCTCATGACTTGGGTTTCAGATTTTGCGGAATTGGCTTACACAATAACACAAAGGTGTGAAAACACATAAACACACTTTGCCGGCTCAGTCGATCCCGAGCTTCTTCAACTTGTACCGCAGCGCCCGGAAGGTGATGCCCAGCGACGCGGCGGCCTTGGTCTTGTTGTAGCGGTTGTCCTGCAGGGCTTTCTCGATGGCGGCGCGTTCCAGTTGCTCGATGTATATGGGCAGGGCGCTGCCGGAGGTCTCGCGTGGGTCGAGGGGTCGACTGCGGCACTGGCGGCTGGAGGGGCGGGCGCGGGTTCAATCGTGCGCGCCGCGGGCAGGCGCAGGTCGTCGGCCTCGATGGTGTCGCCGGGTCCGGACTTCTCCACCTCTGCGCACGGGGATCCGCACCTGCACATCCGGACCTCGTCATCTCCGTCCACGGACCGTGTACTTCCACAGCCCAACCTCATCACCTCCGCGCACGGGCCCTGCATGTCAGTCACGGACGTCTGCACCTCCATCCACGGACATGTCGCGCCACCCGTCTTCAAACCGAAGACATTCCGCAACTCGACTTGAATCAGGCTGCGCCTGCGACTTGCGGTGCTGCATTGTGAGAGACGCTCGGACGCATTGGTGTAAAGTCCGGCCATGGACCTGAATCGTTAGAAAATGAGGCTCTAGCGCTCTCCTCCCAAGATCGGGCGCGACTCGCCTTTGATCTTATCGAGAGCCTTGAAGTGCTCCCGCCCTCGGAGGTCGAGCCGCTCTGGACGCAAGAGGCTCAACGCCGGGCAGAGCAAATTGACACCCAGTCAGTTGCACTCACAAGCTCAGAGATCGTGTCGGCCAAAGCTCACGCCCTGCTGCGGTGAGGATCTGGTTCCACCCTGCGGCGGAGGTCGAGCATCTTGACCATGTCGCCTATTACGAATCCCGCCAAACCGGGCTTGGCACGGGATACCTCGCGGAGTTCGAGAAGACTTTGATCGCAATGAGTGAGCGGCCTCAAAGCTTCCCGCTCATCGGCACCAGCTGCCGCGCCGCGCCTATCTCCGGCATTTTCCAATCACAATCTTGTTTCGTGAGTCGGAAGGTAGTCTGCAAATTCTCGCCGTTGCCCATCAGCGACGCCGACCGAGTTACTGGGTCAGGCGGCTCTAACAATTCATTCAAGCCGAAGCCACTTCGCGGCTTCGCTTAATTAAGGCGTCAGGCCTTTGGCCGCTTGGCACGAGACGCGAGTTGTCCCTTGCGGAGCAGGCGCTCAGTTCGGAGGACATGCAAGATAAAGACCCTGTGTCCGTCATGGCGATAGAAGACGCGGCAGGGCGGTTCCACGATCTGACGGTAACGCGATCGCCCGAGCTCTTGTGGCTGACTGCCACTTTCCGGATGGTCGGCCAACTGCTCGACATGGCGGAAGATGCGTTTGACCAGTTCCGACGCCGCGACCGGACTCTCCAGTGCGATGTAGTCGGCAATCGCATCCAGATCGCTCAGCGCCGGCTCCGACCAGACTATTTCAGCCATCGGGCGAGGCGCTTCCTGGCTTGCGCATGGGTTGCCACGCGACCCTCGGCGACCGCTTGCTCTCCTCGGGCAATGCCCTCGAGCACGGCCATGCGTTGCTGCATGAGCTGGTAGCTCTCGACGTCCACCAGGTATGCGCTGGGCAAACCGTGTTGGGTGATGAGGATGGGCTCCCTGTCCCGCTGGATATCCGAGAGGAGTTCGGTGGCTTGACGCTTGAGAGTCGTGACGAGTTCAGTGCGCATGAAGTGACACTACAGTAGCACTCCCGGCCGGGCAAGGAGTGGGGTGCAAGATCCAATATCGGGCCGAAGCGGCATGCAAGGTCGTGCCATTATTCCTGAGCCCAGGCTGGCTAGAGAAAACAATGCGCGACCTGCTGATGATCCTGTTCGTGACCTGCTCGACCCTGGGCAGCCAGCTGTTGCTGAAGGGCACCGTGGTGAGGATCGCGCAACGCATGCCGGCGCCCGCGGGCATGGACTGGTTGGTGGCGGTGCTGTCGTCGCCCAAGGTCTGGCTGGCGGTGGCGATCCAGGGCATCGGGTTCGTGGTGTGGATCGTGGTGGTGAGCCGGGTGAAGCTGGGCCTGGCCTTCGCGACTTCGGGCGCCTTCTTCTACATCCTGCTGGCGCTGTTGAGCTGGTACTTGTACGGCGAGCGGCTCGCGCCGTTGCAATGGGCCGGGATCGCGCTGGTCTCCACGGGTGTACTGATGATCTCGATGCTGGGCACCAAGGCCTGAGCGCGTCCGCGGACACGACTGCCGCCATGTCCGACCCCCTGCATACCTTCGTCGTGCCGGCGTATGGCCACTCCGCGCACCTGCGCGAGTGCCTGGCGTCGCTGCGCGCGCAGACGCGTCCTTCTCCCATCGTCATCGCGACCTCCACGCCGTTCGAGGGACTGGCGGCGCTCGCCGACGAACACGGCGCCAGACTCGCGATCCACACGCCCAACGTCGGCATCGGCCGCGACTGGAATTTCGCCCTGGCGCAGGCAACCACGCCCTGGGTGACGATCGCCCATCAAGACGACATTTACCTGCCGCACTTCACGGAGAAGACGATGGGGCTGGTGGTGGAGCATCCGGACAGCGTGCTGGTGATGACCGATTACGGCGAATGGCACGCTGGCCGGCAGCGGTTGACGACGCCGATGCTGATGGTCAAACGCTTGCTGCTTGAGTTTGGATTTCTCGGACGATCCTCGCTGTCGCGCACGGGCGCAAAGCTGCGGCTGTTGCGGTTCGGCTGCCCGATTGCCTGCCCGTCGGTGACGTTGCGGGCGTCCGCGACCACACTGCGGTTTCGCGAGGACCTCAAAGTCAACCTCGACTGGGATGCGTGGATGCGCCTGGCCGTGCAGGACGGCGCATTCGCTTACGTGCGCGACGTGTCGATGCTGCACCGGATCCACACCGGCAGCGAGACCAGCGATGCCATTCGCCAGGGCGTGCGCGCTGACGAAGACCTGATGATGTTCCGCTCGCTGTGGCCCGAACCGGTCGCCCGCCTGCTGGCGCGCGCGTACAGTCTGTCCTACGAGACCGGATCGCCCCGATGAGCCCTTCCACCGAAACCCTTCCCCGGCATTCGATCGATCCTGCGTCGATGCGCAGTGTCGAGCCGGGTATCGGTGCGCTCGACGTGGCCGGACGAGTGCAGGGGGCGCCGCGTATCGCGGTCGTAATTCCCTGCCATCGCGTCCGCAACCAGATCCTGCGCGTGATCGCCGGGATTCCCGCGCGCGTCGAAACGATCTACGTGGTGGACGACCACTGCCCCGAGGAAACCGGGCGACACGTGCAGGCGCAGTGCGACGACCCGCGCGTGGCCGTGTTGTTCAACGAGAGCAACCTTGGCGTCGGCGGCGCGGTGATGGCGGGATATGCGCGCGCGCTGGCCGACGGCATCGACGTGATCGTCAAGATGGACGGCGACGACCAGATGGATGCCACCGCGCTGCCGCAACTGGTCGGCCCGATCCTGCGCGGGGAAGCCGATTACACCAAGGGCAACCGTTTCTACGACTTGGCGCAGATTGGCAACATGCCGCGCATGCGTATCTTTGGAAACGCGGTGCTGTCGTTCATGACCAAGATATCGTCCGGCTACTGGGACATCTTCGACCCGACCAACGGCTACACGGCGATCCATGCCAAGGTCGTCGCCAAGGTGCCGTTGAACAAGATCAGCAAACGCTATTTCTTCGAGACCGACATGCTGTTCCGGCTCAACACGCTGCGCGCGGTGGTGGCGGATGTACCAATGGATGCGCGCTACGGCGACGAGATCAGCAACATGCGGATCTGGCGGATCCTGCTCGACTTCTTCGGCAAGCACTTGCGCAATACGTTCAAGCGGATCTTCTACAACTATTTCCTGCGCGACCTGTCGTTGGCCTCGATCGAGTTGGTGCTGGGCAGCCTGTTTATCGGCGTCGGCTCGATGATGGGCGTGTGGTTCTGGGTGCAATCCGCCCAAACGGGTGTGACGGCATCGGCGGGTAGCGTCATGTTGGTGGCGTTGCAGGTGATCGTGGGGATTCAGCTGATTCTGGGTTTTCTGGCTTACGACATCGCGTCGGTGCCGCGCCGCACCCTGCATCCGGTGCTGGCGAAGAAAGAATGACCAGCACAGGCTTCGATGCGGACTACACGGACTACCAGGTCAATCGCAGCGCACTGCGAAAGATCGTGCGCCGCGCTTACTTGCGAAGTGCGGCATCACTGCTGCAAGGACCAACACTGGACTTCGGATGCGGCGCCGGCGAGCTGCTGGCGCAGTTGCCGAAGGGTTCAAAGGGGCTGGAATACAATCAGGCCACGGTGGAGCACTGCCGGGACAATGGACTGGATGTCGATTGGTATGACGGCGAGCCGGACCGCTGGCGGCTGTCGGTAATCCCGGACGGGCGCTGCTTCGAGTCGATGGTGGTCAGTCATGTGCTCGAACACTTAGACGCGCCGATCGAGATCCTCGGGAGATTGTTGTCAGCGACTCAGCGGATGGGCGTGTCGCGGGTGCTGGTGATCGTCCCCGGCCGCGCCGGTTATCGCATCGACGACACGCACAGGACATTCGTCGACCTCGACATGTTGTCGGCCCCCGCCGTTTTGGAGGGAACAGGCTTTCGCATGCAACAGGCGCGTTATTTCCCCGGCAACGTCCGCGTCCTGGGTGACTGGTTTCCACATCACGAATTGCAGGTGTTGTTAGTCCACGAGTGACGAGGACTGGATCAAGGCGCAGCGCGTGCTTGCTCAATGACAGGTTTGCCAGCGATTGGGTTTGCTCAACGCGTCGGGGCTTTCAACCGTCCGCCCGCCACAGGGCAACGAATCTGTCAGGCATGACGACCCGTGATTGCATCGATGTGTCCTGATGGAGCCGCTTGTCGCCGGTGATCAGTAACAAGTCGTCACGCGCAGCGAGCAGTTCCCAGAGAAACTGGTCGCCGGGATCTGGCGCTTCGTGGGCGGGTGCTGGCTGCAGCTCAATGGCATGTTGTGCCATTTCGAGCAGGATGATGTCGATCTCGGACTCGTTCAATCCATGGGCACGGCGCAGCTTGGGTCGTGCCAACACGGTGCGATATTCCGCCAATAGCGCTGTGGACAACACAAATGGGAAGGCGCCCTTCAACATGCCATCGAGGATCTGGACCACGGGCGAGTTGGCCCTTGCCGTCAACAGCCCAGCCACGACGACGTTGGTGTCGACGATGGCCGGCGACATCATGGCCGGCGCGTGGCCTGTACTTCCCTGGTGGCGAGGGTCATCGCCTCGGATTCGCCCAAACGGGCATGCGCCCGCGCGCGCTGCAACAGATTGAGGGCGTCCTCACGCGGCTTGATGCCGTAGAACTCAAGGCTTTCATCGATCAAGGCGCCGATCGTCTTGCCACGCTGGGCGGCCGTTTCCTTGAGTGCGCGGTATCGCGCTTCGGACAGGGTGATGGTCAAACGGCTCATGACTTGGGTTTCAGATTTTGCGGAATTGGCTTACACAATAACACAAAGGTGTGAAAACACATAAACACACTTTGCCGGCTCAGTCGATCCCGAGCTTCTTCAACTTGTACCGCAGCGCCCGGAAGGTGATGCCCAGCGACGCGGCGGCCTTGGTCTTGTTGTAGCGGTTGTCCTGCAGGGCTTTCTCGATGGCGGCGCGTTCGAGTTGCTCGATGTACATCGGCAGGGCACTGCCGGAGGTCTCGCGTGGGTCGAGGGTCGATGGATCGACTGCGACACTGGCGGCTGGGGGGCTTGGCGCGGGTTCGAGCGTGCGCGCCGCGGGCAGGCGCAGGTCGTCGGCCTCGATGGTGTCGCCGTCGGCCATCGCCATGGCGCGTTCCAGGATGTTTTCCAGCTCGCGCACGTTGCCCGGGAACGCATGCGCGTGCAGTGCCTGCAGTGCGTCGGCGCTAAGTGCGGGCGTCGAGCGGGCATGGGCGATGGCCAGGCGTTTGAGGATGGCGTCGGCCAGGCCATGCAGGTCGCCGCGGCGGTCGCGCAATGGCGGCACCTGCAGTTCGATCACGTTGATGCGGTAGTACAAGTCGTGGCGGAAGCGGCCTTGGTCCGCCAGTTTTTCCA
>JBBJNO010000133.1:0-7131 GCA_037720875.1 Luteimonas sp.
CTTAGCCGCTCCTGCAGCATCGAATTCTCCGCTTGGAGATATTCGATGACGATCACCTGGTGGCGCGGGCAAAAAACGGGTATCCCCAAGTACACGATCAATACTTGATTGATTTGCTTCATGGCGGCTCCCGTATTACGCTGAACTCCGGTTCCCCCGACCTTGCACCCTTGCGAAACCGACCAATTCTCGATCAGACGGCACTGCGCTTCGGTGATTTCCATCCGCGCAGTATCTCGCCAATCTAGGCTGGAATGGCCTACAAGTTCCAGTTCAGGGATGTTCTCGCGCAGCAGGATGCCATCGTCGATGGGCTGGTGTTGACGCTCCAGTTGAGCGTTGGCATTATTTCCTTGGGCTTTGTCAGCGGCGTAGTCTTCGCCACGGTGCTGGTGTACGGGAAGCCATGGGCGCGGAGAATCGCGGGCGCCTACGTGGAGGTCATCAGGAACACGCCGCTCATCGTGCAGTTGTTCCTGATTTTTTTCGGCCTGCCGTCCCTCGGCCTGAAGCTGGACGTGATCACCGCCAGCGTACTTGCGCTGACGATCAATCTCGCGGCCTACACCGCAGAAATCGTTCGCGCGGGACTTGAAAGCATTCCCAAGTCGCAGATCGAGGCGGGCATTTCGCTGGGACTGACCGGGCGGCAAGTCTTCTGGCATATCGTCCTGCTGCCGGCCCTCAAGAATGTCTATCCTTCGCTTACCAGCCAGTTCGTGTTGATGATGCTCGCGACCAGCGTGGTATCGCAGATTTCGGCAGCCGAGCTGTTCCACGCCGGCTCGATCATCCAGTCGCGGACCTTCCGCGACTTCGAGGTCTTTACGGTCATTGCAGTCCTGTACCTGTGCCTGTCGCTGGTGATGCGCGTCGGATTCAGCGTTTGCTACCGGATTTTCTTCCGCAGATAATGATCCGGGAACTCTCCATCACGGACGTCTGGTATCTGGTGCTCGCCATGCGCTGGACCATCTTCCTGACCTTTTTCGCCCTGACCGGCGGCGGGGCGATCGGCCTCATCATTGCTGCCTGCGGCGCCTCGGGTCATGTCACGCTGCGCTACCTGGCACGCGGTTATGTCGGTCTCGTGCAGGGCATTCCTCTTCTTGTGTGGCTGTTCATTTTCTATTTCGGGCTCTCGATACTGGGCTACAGCCTGCCGGCATGGATCGCCGCCGCGCTCGGGTTTTCGGTTTATGCAGGCGCTTTCCTCGGAGAAATCTGGCGCGGAGCGCTGATCTCGATCCCGAAGACGCAATGGGAGGCCGGGCGCTCCATCGGGCTGACCTTTCCAGAGCAACTGCGTTACGTTATCGTTCCGCAGGCGGTTCGAGTTGCAATTCCGCCGACGGTCGGATTCACCGTGCAGTTGATCAAGAATACGTCGCTGGCGGCAGTCATCGGCTTTGTGGAATTGACGCGCGAGGGACAACTGACCACGGCGGCGACGTTCCAGCCTTTTGCGGTCTATCTGATCGTCGCAGCGCTGTATTTTTGCATGTGCTATTCCCTCACGCGCTACAGCAGGGTCCTCGAAAGGACGCGACGTGTCGCTCGTTGAGTTGAAATCCGTAGTCAAGCGCTACGGGCAAAACACCGTGTTGCAGGATGTCGATCTGACGGTCGAAAAGGGGGAGATCATTGCCATCATCGGACGTTCCGGCTCGGGCAAGAGCACGCTGCTGCGCTGCGTCAACGGCCTGGAACCGGTGCAGGGTGGCGAGGTGTGGGTCGACGGCGTGGCTGTCCACGATCCGAAATCGGACTTGCGTGCGTTGCGGGCGCGCGTCGGGATCGTGTTCCAGAGCTTCAACCTGTTTCCGCACCTGACGGTTCAGCGCAATATCACGCTGGGCCCGACTATCGTCAAGGGCATGGCGGCGGACCAGGCTGTAACGCTAGCGCACGAAGCTTTGCGCAAGGTCGGGCTGGAGGAGAAGATGGGCGCTTATGCCGACGAACTGTCCGGCGGACAGCAGCAGCGTGTCGCCATTGCGCGGTCACTCGCGATGTCGCCCACCATCATGTTGTTCGACGAAATCACGTCGGCGCTTGACCCCGAACTGGTGGGGGAGGTACTGCTGGTTCTCGAAGCGATGGCGCGGGACGGCATGACGATGCTGCTGGTCACGCATGAAATGAACTTCGCGCGCCGGGTCGCGGACCGCGTCGTTTTCATGAATCAGGGCAAGGTGTGGGAGCAAGGCCCCGCAAAGGAGTTTTTTGCGTCGCCCAAGACGGATGAGTTGAAAAGCTTCCTGAGTTCGGTTCTTCACTAGGAGGAAGTCATGTTAACGAAATGGGTTCTATCGATTGCAGCCGCCGTGCTGTCGCTCGGCAGCCCCGCCGCGCAGGCCGACAAGCTGGCGGATATCCTGTCGAATGGCGTCGTGCGCATCATCGTGTTTACCGATGTGCCGCCGTTCAGCTCGACCAACGTCAAGCGCGAAGTCGAAGGCTTCGACGTGGATCTGGCCAGAATGGTTGCAGATGGGCTGGGCGTGAAACTGGAACTGGTGCCGGCCACGGCTGCCAATCGCATCCCGTATCTGCTGACCGACAAGGCCGACATGAATATCGCCGCCATGTCGGTCACCGCGGAACGCGCCAAGCAGGTGATGTATAGCGCGCCTTACGCCGACACGTCGCTCGCCGTCTACGGACCGAAGTCCGCCAATGTGAAATCGGGCGCTGACCTGGGCAAGCTCAAAATCAGCGTCGCCAAGGGAACGACCGAAGATATCGTCCTTACCTCCCTCGGTTCGAGTGCCGACATCATGCGCATGGAGGACAACGCCACGGCCGTCCAGGCGTACCTGTCGGGCCAGTCGCAATTGCTAGCGGCCAATTCGGTCGTCGTCGTCGAACTGGCCAAAAAGAATCCCACCAAGGAATTCGATTTCAAGTTCGCCCTGCGGCGCGCGCCGGCCCACATCACCGTGAAACTGGGTGAGCACAATCTGTTGCGCTGGCTCGACACTTTCATTTTCCAGACGACGCTCACCGGCGACCTGAACAAGCTGCACGTGAAGTGGCTCGGCGGCCCGATGACGGCGCCGCTGCCGTCGCTTTGACGGCCTTGCCGCAATCACGCTTGCCGCCCATGCGGCCGGCCCCGACCCGCATCGATTGACGGCCCATGTCGAAGCACGATTTCACTGTCGCAGAGTTCGCCGGGCGACGCGCGCGCGTGCGCGACGCGATTTCCGCGGCCGGGCTCGATTGGCTGTTGATGTTCCATCCGGTCTCGATCCACTGGCTGACCGGGTCGGACGCGAAAAGCTATCAGGAATTTCAGTGCCTGATGATGTCCGCGCAACCCGGGCCGCTGACCATCCTGACCCGCGAGGGTGAGCGCAACGAGTACCGGGACGACACGCTGGTCGACGAGATTTTCACCTTCGGCGGCGGGGAAAACGAGGACGCCGTTGCGGCTTTCGCAAAGCTCGCTGCGTCGCTGGGGGTGCCGGGCGGGCGCGTGGGCATGGAGGTGCCGGCTTACTACCTCCATCCACACGACTATGTGCGGCTGAAGCAGTTCCTGGGCAGCGCGCTGGTAGCGGAGCCAACCAACCTCGTGCACGACCTGAAGCTCGTCAAATCCCCGGCCGAACTCGCCTATATTCGAAAAGCCGCCCGCAAAGCCGACGTTGCCATGGCGGCGTTCGCCGGTGCGCTGGGCGAAGGTTGCAGCGAAATCGCGCTGGCCGGCAAGATTCATGCGGCGCTGCTGGGGGCCGACAGCGCGCTTGCGGCCAGTCCGATCAATCTCGTTTCCGGCGAGCGATCCGGCTTTAGCCACGGCGCGCCGACCGAGCGGCGCCTGCGCCGGGGCGACGCGGGCAATGTCGAATACGGTGCGACGCATCGGCGCTACACGTCGACCATCGGCCGCCAGTTCAGCGTGGGCCGACCAAGCGCCCGGATGGTCGAGGTCTATGACGTCGTTCGCAGCGCCTGCGATGCGTGCATCGCGGAAATCCGCGATGGGGTGCCGGCAGTGCAGCCGCATAAAGCCGCCAGGGACGTGATTGGCGAGGCTGGCCTCGAGCGCTATCGCGTCCATACCTCAGGGTACGGCCTGGCGCCCGGTTTTCCCCCGACCTGGGGTGAGCCGATGCACATGATCGGCGGCAGTACTTACATTCTGCGCGCCGGCATGGTGGTCAGCGTCGAGCCGCCGGTTTTCATCGGGGACGAGCGCCTGGGCGCAAGGATCATCGACAATGTCCTGGTGACGGCGGATGGGGCCGAACTGCTGTCGCAATTCAGCCGCGACATCATCGTTGCAGATGATCATTCTCGCCAATGAATAACTGTTGCGCCGATAGGTCTGTCCGCATTTAGGTAACACTCAGTTGTTTGCTGACTTTTTGAAAAGGAGTTAATCATGCTCAGGAAATGGCTTCAACCGCTTGTCGCCATCCTGCTTTCCGTCGGCTTGTTCAACGTCGCCTGGGCCGATCGTTTCGAGGAGATCCTTTCGAAAGGGGTCATTCGCATTGGCGTTCCGCTGGACGTCCCGCCGTTCGGTTCGCAAAACGTCAACCGCGAACCCGAAGGCTTCGATGTCGACATGGCCAACATGGTCGCCAAGGCGCTGGGCGTCAAGCTCGAACTCACGCAGATCACCGGTGCGAACCGGCTGCCTTATCTGCTAACCGACAAGGTGGACATCGTGATTTCGGTCATGGGCCTGACGCCGGAGCGGGCGAAGCAGATCATGTTCACCGCCCCGTATGCAAACACGTCGCTGGCTGTTTACGGTCCCAAGAACATCAACATCAAGTCCGCCGCCGATCTGGGCAACTACCGGGTGGCCGCCGCCAAAGGCACGACCCAGGAACTGGCACTGTCCGCCGCGAACCCCAAGGCCAACATCATGCGCACCGAGGATGATGCGACCGCCGCGGCCGCCTATCTTTCCGGACAGGCGCAGATCTTCGCGACCAACAGCCTGGTTGCGATCGACCTGGCCAAGAAGAACCCGAAGAAGGAATTCGACCTCAAGTTCAACATCCGCAGGAGTCCTGCGCACATGGGCGTGAAAATGGGCGAGCACAATCTGGCACGCTGGCTGGATTCATTCATCTTCTTCAACACCATGAACACCGAGCTCGACAAGCTACACATGAAATGGCTCGGCAGTCCGATGGAACCGATGCCCGCACTGTGATGGAAGATTCCGCGCAACCCGAAGTGCGTTGGGACAAGATGACGGCCCCGGCGCTGGTCGAGGCAGCCCGCGAAAAGACAGTGGTCATCATCCCGCTGGGGGCCACTGAACAGCACGGGCCGCATCTGCCGACGCAAGTCGACTGGCGATTGGCCTATGAAGTGTCGCTGCGCGCCGCGCGTCTGATGCACGGCCGCCAGAGAGCGCTGGTGACGCCGGCGATTCCGTTCGGCATGTCGGAACACCACATGTCGCTTGGCGGCACCCTGACCCTGAATTTTTCGACGATGGCCGCAGTCATCGGTTGCGTGGTGCGCTCGGCAGCGCGTCACGGTTTCGAGCGGATTTTCGTTCTCAACGGCCACGGCGGAAATATCGCCGCGCTGGAAACGATCATCACCGAGCTCACCGTCGAGCTCAGACTGCCTCTGGCCGGCGGGACCTATTGGCAGATCGCCGCCGGTTCGATCCGCGAGATCCTCGAGCAGCAGGCCGTCGTGCTGCACGCCTGCGAAGCCGAGACCTCGATGCTGCAGGCGATCTCGCCCGAGATCGTGATGCCGCTCGATGCGTCGCTCAAGGCGCCGCTGGTCCCCGGCTTGTCGGCGATCGCGGGCGTCAACCCCGGCGTCTACCGGTGGCAACAACTGCAGACGCGCTCGAAGCTCGGATTGATCGGCGAAGCGTGGTCCGCCACGCCCGAGAAAGGCCGGCGGCTGCTGGACGCGATCGCCCGTGATGTGGCCGCTGCGCTCTCCAATCAGGGATTGTGGGAAGCGCCGATCTAACCATCAAAGGCCTGCATGAGCACAACAGTTTTCAGCGACGTCGATTGGAACAAAGCGGGCAAGCAGGTGGGCTCACTTTTTCTGCCTCACTCGCCGGATGACGACGCGTGGGGCGTTATCCCCTATCCCGCGGCGTCGATCAAAAATGGCGATGGACCGGTGGTGGTGGTGTCCGGCGGCGTGCATGGCGACGAGTACGAGGGTCCGGTGGTCATCAATGAATTGGTCCGCCAGATACAAACTGAAGACGTGCAGGGGCAGCTCATCCTGCTGCCGACCTTCAATGCGCCCGCGCTGCGCGCCGGCCGGCGCACGTCGCCGATCGACCGGCTCAACCTCGCCCGGGTTTTTCCGGGCGACGACTTCGGCACGTCGACGCAGCAGATCGCGCGGTACGTGGCGGATCGCATCTTCGCCCGCGCGAACTTTTACCTGGACCTGCACGCCGGCGGCCGAACCCTGTTCATCGAGCCGAGCACCCATGTCGTCATGAGCGACGAAATGAATCCGGACGTGGTGAAGGAAAACGCACGCCTCGCCGAAGTGTTCGGGGTCGGCGTCACGGTGCAGACCAGCAACATGGGCGACTACCGCACTTCTTGCGGGTATACCAGCATGAAGGGGATACCGACGCTGGCGGCCGAAATGGGGATGGGGGGATGGGTCACCGGCGATTCGGTCCAGGCCACGCGCGATGCAACCCGGCGTTTTCTGAAGCACACCGGCGTGTTGCCGCGGATCGCCACCATCGCCGGAGTGAAAACGCGCTGGACACGGATCAACGGGGCCGACGCCTATGTGTTCGCGCCCTGTGATGGGTACTTCGAACGGCGCTTCAACCTTGGCGACCCGATCGTTGCCGGCCAGCTCGCGGGATTGATTCACCAGTTGTCCCGTCCCGCGGTCGAACCCGAGCCGGTGTACTTCAAGTCCGCGGGAACACTGTATGCGCATGGCCTCGTGGGTCATGTGCGTGCGGGTCAGAATCTGGCCGTCCTGACCGAAGATGTGGCCCGGCCTGATTGAGAGGCACCGTGGCCGACCCGAGGTCCGAGGTAACACGCGACGACATCGTCGCCGCCCAGCGCAGGATGTTCGAAGACTTCAAGCCCTTCCTGCGCCGCACACCGGTGCTGGCAGTCAGCGGCGATTCGGTCGGACTCG